>JANMYI010000404.1:0-12147 GCA_031381955.1 Burkholderiales bacterium | reverse complement strand
CGCAGGCTGCGGTAAACCAGGCCGCTGGCGGTGACCACGGCGCCGGCCTCGCGCGCGGCGGCGCTGGCCGCGTCTGTGGCGGGTTGGGCGAGGGTGGGGGCTGTGACAAGCAGGTTGCCGCACAGGGCAACGGCGATCAAGACGAGGGTTTTCATAGGCGGTCAGATGCGTAGCAGGAGCAGGCACGATGATGCCCGAAATGACAGCCTCCTAAAATCGAGCCATGAGCATCAAAAGCGACAAGTGGATCCGCCGCATGGCCAGCAGCACCGGCATGATCGAACCCTTCGAACCCGGCCAGGTGCGCCACACCGCAGACGGCCAGAAGATAGTCAGCTACGGCACCAGCAGTTATGGCTACGACGTGCGCTGTGCGCGCGAGTTCAAGGTCTTCACCAACGTGTACAGCACCGTGGTCGACCCCAAGGCGTTTGACGAGCGCAGCTTTGTTGACATCGAAGCCGATGTCTGCGTCATCCCGCCGAACAGTTTTGCCCTGGCGCGCACGGTCGAGTACTTTCGCATCCCGCGCAACGTGCTCACCATATGCGTCGGCAAGAGCACCTACGCGCGCTGCGGCATCATCGTCAACGTGACGCCGTTCGAGCCCGAATGGGAAGGCTATGTGACGCTCGAGTTCAGCAACACCACGCCGCTGCCGGCCAAGATTTACGCCGGCGAAGGCTGTGCGCAGGTGCTGTTCTTTGAAAGCGACGAAGTCTGCGAAACCAGCTATCGCGACCGCGGCGGCAAGTACCAGGGCCAGCGCGGCGTCACGCTGCCCAAGGCCTGAACGCAACGCTCAGGCGGCGGCCTGGCGCGCGTTGTGAACGCCAAGTTTGGCGTAGACATGCGCCAGGTGCTTCTTCACGGTGTTCAGGCTGATACTGAGGTCATTGGCGATTTGCTTGTTGCTGTGACCATTGCGCAAGCGCGCCAGAACCTGCGCTTCACGCGCGGTCAACCTGGGCGCGGCATGGCCTTCATGCCAGGCAGTGTCTGAAAATGGCTGGGCACCCAAAGCGGGAACATAGAGTGCTTGCAGCACCCGGCGCGGGAACCACCACTCGCCCGCTCGCACGGCGTCCAGCGCTCGCTCAAGCTGCTCGCGCGCGCTGGACCCAGCCAACGCCCCTTGAACCCGAAGCTCGCTGGCCAGCTTGCGGTTTTCAGCCGTGGGCGCACTCCAGGCCAGCAGCCAGGGTAACTGCGGCCGTTGTTGGCGGAAGTGGCGCAACGCCGCAAGGCTGTGGCTGCAGATCAGTTCGGCGTCCACGATCAAGGCGTGCGTCGCAGCCCTGGCTGGCCATTAGCTCATCCATCGCGAACTGCATGCCGTGGGCATCGGGCAGCGTGAAGGTTGCAAGCCGGTACCTCGGCGACTCCACCACCTCGGCAGCCGGCCAGGTGCGCAAGCCAAAGCATTCGCCGTCGTGGGCGGCGCCCCGGATGAGAGCGATCTGGCAAACGGGGTACCTAGTCAGGGGGTGTAGTCAAGGCGCCGCCGCCTCACCGCTGAAACGCCTGAACCAATGAACGGCGCGAGTGCGGGAAGACCAGTCGCGGGCGTTGCGCCCGCACGCCTATGATCCCCAGCCTGGGGTGCACCTGCCCCCGCGGCCCACGCAAGGGCGCCGCCATCTTGCAGCCAAGGAGTCGAGCCATGAAATGGGAAGGCAACCGCCAGAGCGACAACGTTGAAGACCGCCGCGATTCCCCTGCGGGCGGTGGCGGCATGCGCTTGGGCGGGCGCGGCATCGGCTTGGGCAGCATCGTCATCGCTTTGGTGGCGGGCTGGATCTTCGGCATCAACCCGCTCACGGTGCTGGGCCTGCTCAGTGGCGGCAGCGGCCCCGCGCCACAGGCGCAGACCGGCCCGGCCGTCAAGCCGCCGGCGGGCGACCCCGCCGCGGGCTTTGTCTCCACCGTCTTGGCCGACACCGAAGACGTGTGGACGGCGCAGTTCAAGGCCGCCAATGCGCAGTACGCGCAGCCGCGCATGGTGCTGTTCCGCGGCGCCACGCCCACGGCCTGCGGCACCGGCCAATCGGCCATGGGCCCGTTCTACTGTCCGGGCGACCGCAAGGTGTACCTCGACATGAAGTTCTTCGACACCATGCGTGCCAAGCTCGGCTCACCGGGCGACTTTGCCCAGGCCTATGTCATTGCCCACGAGGTGGGCCACCATGTGCAAAACCTGATGGGCATCACCGACAAGGTCGACGGCATGCGCGGGCGCATTCCAGAGGTGCAAATGAATGCGCTGTCAGTGCGCGTGGAATTGCAGGCGGACTGCTTTGCCGGCGTGTGGGCGCACCATTCGCAAAAGGGCAAGGGCTGGCTGGAGCAGGGCGACTTGGAAGAAGCCATGAATGCCGCGGCACAGATCGGCGACGACAACCTGCAGCGCAAATCGCAAGGCATGGTCGTGCCCGAAGCTTTCACGCATGGCAGCAGCGCGCAGCGCACCACCTGGTTCAAGCGCGGCCTGCAAACCGGCGCCATGGGCCAGTGCGATACCTTCAACGCCAAGCAGCTCTAACTTTCAGCTGCACCGCGCAGGCTCACTCCAAGAATCGCCCCTGGCGGTCGATGATGGTCAGGCCCACGTAGCTGGAGCCTTCGCGGTCGCCCGGCCCGTAGCCGATGCTCATGGGCCCGTACTGGCGGTTGCCCATGGTTTCCAAGGCGTTGACCATGCCTTCTCGGGTGGTCGTTCGCGAAATCTTGCGCAACGCTTCCACCAGCACCTTGGTGTTGATGAAGACCTCGAGCCCGAGGTATGAAAACTCTTGCTGGCCGCCCGCTGCATTCATGACCTGTTGATATTCGCGCACCACAGGCAGCCCGTCGCGCCAGGGGCTGGGCACCAAGGTGGTGAAGACCACGCCGGCGGTGTACTTGCCCAGGTCGGCCGCCACCTTGCGCGTGGCCTGGGCGGCCAGGTTGTAGACCTGGGTGCTCAGTCCGGCCTGGCGCAGCGCGGGAATGAACTTCACCGTGGCCGGAGGCGCGGCAATGATGATGATGCCGTTCAGCGCCGGCATTCTTTGCAGCGCGCCGACCACGGCCGCGGCGTTGCCGCCGTCGCGTTCGATGGCCAGCTCGCCCAGCGCCACGACCGAAGCCTTGGCGAACACCCCGCTGGCGGCGGCCTGGCCGCTCTTGCCGAAAGGGTCGTTCTGGTAGACCAGGGCGATGCCGGTTTGGCCCACCGTGAGCATCTGGTTGACCATGCGGGTGATTTCGGCGTCGGTCGTGGGGCGCACGTTGAACGCGAAGCGGCCCGGGTTCTGGCGCATCGGCCCGCCCCCGGCAATGCCCGCCACCATGGGCATGCCGGCCTTGGTGATGATGGGCATCATCGCGCTGCAGCTCGCCGTGCCCCAGCAGTTGAGCAGTGCCACGGCGCGGCTTTCGCTCAGTTTGGTGGCGTTGGCCGCGGCCTTTTCGGGGTTGAACTCATCGTCCAGCGCATTGAGCTGCAACTTGCGCCCGTTGATGCCGCCGGTGCGGTTGATGCTGTTGAACGTGGCCTTGATGACCGCCAGCCCTTCCTGGCCGGCTGCGGCATTGAAGCCGGTGAGCGGCAGGCTGGCACCGATGACGATGTCATCGCCCTCCTGCGCCCACGCGCTGGCTGCACCGAGCAGCAACACAGCGGCCGCGCAACGGGAAAATACGTTCATGCTCAAAGGCTCCTGGGCACGGGAAATGTCCCCGGCAACAGGATGGAATGATCCACTTGTTCCACCTTTGTGCGGCCGCAAAAAGCCATGGTTAAGTCCAGCTCTTTGTGAATGATCGCCAGCGCCTGGCTCACGCCGGCCTGGCCCAGCGCGCCCAGCCCGTAGAGCATGGCGCGGCCGATGTAGGTGCCGCGCGCACCCAACGCCAAAGCCTTGAGCACGTCTTGCCCACTGCGGATGCCGCCGTCCATGTGCACTTCAATCTGGTTGCCCACGGCGGCCACGATGTCGGGCAGGGCGTTGATGCTCGATTCGGCGCCGTCGAGCTGGCGCCCGCCGTGGTTGCTGACGATCAAGGCATCCGCACCCGACGCCACCGCCAGCTTGGCGTCTGCCACGTCTTGAATGCCCTTCAAGATCAGCTTGCCGCCCCAGCGCTTTTTGATCCATTCCACGTCGCCCCAGTTCAGCCGCGGGTCGTACTGCTGCGCCGTCCACACGCCCAGGTTGGACATGTCGGTCACGCCCTTCACATGGCCGTGGATGTTGCCGAACTTGCGCCGGTTCGTGCCCAGCATCCCCAGGCACCAGCGCGGCTTGGTGCACAGGTTGATGAGGTTGGCCAGCGTGGGCTTGGGCGGCGTCGAGAGGCCATTCTTCACGTCCTTGTGGCGCTGGCCGAGGATCTGCAAATCCAGCGTGAGCACCAGTGCGCCGCACTTGGCGGACTTGGCGCGGTCGATCAGCCGTTCGATGAAATCGCGGTCGCGCATGACGTAAAGCTGGAACCAGAACGGCGCTTTGGTGTGCGCGGCAATGTCTTCGATCGAGCAGATGCTCATGGTGCTGAGCGTGAACGGGATGCCGAATTGCTCGGCCGCCTTGGCTGCCAATATTTCGCCGTCGGCATGCTGCATGCCTGTGAGGCCCGTGGGCGCAATGGCCACCGGCATGGCCACATCGACCCCCACCATGCGGCTGGCCGTGCTGCGCTGTTCCACGTTCACGGCCACGCGCTGGCGCAGCTTGATGGTTTGGAAGTCGGCCTCGTTGGCGCGGTAAGTGCTTTGCGTCCACGAGCCCGAGTCAACGTAGTCGTAGAACATGCGCGGCACGCGCCGCTTGGCCAGCAGACGAAGGTCTTCAATCGTGGTGATGACGGTCATGTTGAGTCACCTCAAACGTTGGTTGTAGCCGGTGGTGCGGGTACGCTACTTGGCGATCAGGTTCGGCAGCCACAGCGACAGCGCCGGGAAGGCACACAGGATGACCAGGCGAACAATGTCCACGGCGATGAACGGAAAGGTGCCGCGGTAGATCTTGGCCAGGCCGATGTCGCGTGCGATGGAATTGATGACGAAGACGTTCATGCCCACCGGCGGGCAGATCATGCCGAAGGTGACGGCCATGACGATGATCACGCCAAACCACACCGGGTCGAAGCCGAGCTGCATCATGGCCGGGAAGACGATGGGCACGGTGAGCAGGATCATCGCCAATTCGTCCATCACCGCGCCCAGGATGAAGTAGCCCAGCATCACCAGCGCCAGCACACCGTACGGGCCCATGGGCAGGTGCACCAGCCATTCCACCGCGGCCTGGGTGAACTGGGTGATGGTGAGGAAGTAGCCGAACAGGAAGGCGCCGACCACGATGGTCATGATGGCCGATGAAACACGAAGCGCGTCGATCAGCGCGGCGCGAATCTGCGGCCAGCGCAAGCGCCCGCGCAAGATGCCGATGAGCAAGGTGCCGGTGGCGCCCACGCCCGCGGCTTCCTGCACCGTGAACAGCCCGGCATAGATGCCACCCAGCACGAAGGCGAAGAGCAGGAACACGGCCCACAGCGAACGCAGGCTGGCCCAGCGCTCGGCCCAGGTGTGCGGTTCGCCCAGCGGCAGCGTGCCAGGGTGGCGCCAGCCGATGAAGGCCACCACCGCCACGTAGAACACCACCGCCATCAGCCCCGGCACCACACCGGCGGCAAACAAGGCAGCGATGTCGACCTCGGTCATGAGGCCGTAGAGCACGAAGATGGTTGAAGGCGGAATCATGATGCCCAGCGTGCCACCGGCGGCAATCAGGCCCGAGGCCAGGCCCGGCTCATAGCCGGCGCGGCGCATCTCGGGCAGCGCCACCTGGCTCATGGTGGCCGCGGTGGCCACCGACGAGCCGTTGATCGCCGCAAAGCCCGCACACGCGGCAATCGACGCATAGGCCAGCCCGCCGCGGCGGTGGCCCAGCCACGCGCGGCCGGCCTCGAACAGCTCGCGGCTCATGCCCGAATGCGAGGCGAAGGCGCCCATCAAGATGAACATCGGAATGACGGCCAGGTTGTAGTCGGTCAACACCGACAGCGGCACGTTGCCCAGCAGATTCATGGCCGGCGCGGCGCCGCTGAGCAGGCCAAAACCCAGCACGCCCACGATGCCCATGGCCACGCCGATGGGCACGCGCAGCGCCATCAACACGAACATCAGGATGAAGCCACCCAGGGCGACTGCATCACGGCTCAACTGTTCCCCCTTCGGCCGCGGCCACGTCGATGTTTTCTTCCACGCCACGCCACAGCGCCACCATGCGCCAGCCGCCCAGCAGTACCGCGGCAAAGCCACCCAGCGCGGCCACGCTTTGGAACCACACCAGGGGCAAGCGCAAATCCGTGGTGGCCTGCGTGCCGCCTTGCAGCACCTTGGCCATCACCATCCAGGCCATGGGCGCGAGGAAGGCCAGGGTGATGACGCCAGCCACCAGGTCGAGCCGGCGCCGGTTGGGCGCGCTGGCGTGTTCCCAGACGATGTCAACGCAGATGTGGCCGGCGCGGTAGGTGGCCACCGCAATGCCCCAGAACAGCGCGATGCCCAGCAGCAGCTTGGAGCCGTCAAACCAATCAGGAATTTGCACCGCGAACAGGTCGCGCAACAGCACGTTGCCGGCGGTCACCAGCGCGATCAGCAACAGGAACAGCGCCGCCGTCGTTTCGATGGCGCTGACCACTCGCTTCATCAAGGCTTACTGCCCGCCGCCGCTCTTGGCGAGCTGGGCGCGCAGCTCATCGAGCACCTTGCGGCCATTCACGCCGGCCTTGTCGGCATTGGCGGCCCATTGGTCGTAAACCGGCGCGGCGGCCTTGTGCCAGGCGTCGTTTTGCGCCGGCGTGAGCTTGACGATGGTGTGCCCGCCCATGGCCACGAGTTTTTCGCGGCCGGAATCTTCCACGTCGCCCCAGTCCTTGCCCACGCGGGCGGCCCATTCGTTGTTGCAGTGGCTGTCCATCACTTTTTTCTGGTTGGGTGAAAGCCCGTCGTACCAGGGCTTGTTCATGGCCCACACAAACACGGCGGCGTACAGCCGCATGTCGGTGTGGAAGGTGACGGCTTTGTCGATGCCAAAGCTGATGATCGAATTCCAGGGGAAGGTGATGGCATCGGCCACGCCCTTGGAAATGGCGTCGCGCGCCTCGGGCGCCGAGACCTGCACGTTGGTGCCGCCGAGCAGCGAGACCAGGCTGCCCACGGTGCCGTTGGCCGGGCGGATCTTCATGCCTTTGATTTGCCCGGGCTCGGTGATCGGCGTCTTGGAATGCAGCGTGCCCACGTGCAGGTGCGCCAGGCAGACCTTCACGTCCTTCATTTCCTTTTCGGCGTAGTTGCGGTACCAGGCGTCGAGCGCGGCCGAGGCCGGGCCGGGCTTGTCGAGCAAGAAGGGCAGTTCACCGGCGGCGAAGATGGGGAAGCGGCCAGCCTGATAACCGGGGTTCACATAGGCCACTTGCGCAATGCCGTCGCGCGCCATGTCGTAGTGGTCACTGGCCTTGCCCAGTTGCTGCGCCGGGAAGATGTTGACCTTGATGCTGCCGCCCGATGCCGCCTCGATCGACTTGCCCCAGGGAATGAAACCGGTGGTGGCCAGCGCATGATTACCGGGCACCCAATGGGCGAGCTTCAGCTCGGTGGGTTTGTCTTGCGCGGTGGCTGCTGCGCAAGCCATGGCCAAGGTAACGCCCAGGGTGAGCGAGGTGAGGGACAGGGGTTTCATGGGCTCTCCGTGAATGAAAGGGCGGGGCAGCAAAAGCCGGGGATCATGACCCGGCCGCGGCGTCGTCGGCAGGCTTGGAAACCCGCGGGTGCCAGCGGATCGGCGTGTGCTGGCGTTGTGTGGCGCTGTTGCCCAGGTGCTGGTCCAGCGCCTGGTGTTCGGGGTCGGCCAGGGCCGCGGCAATCGCCTGCTGCAAGGCCTGCGTGGCAGCGTCATCGGCTTGGCTCACCTGCGGCAACACAAGCTGCGCAAAGATGCGTTCATACGCGGCACGGCCGCGCTCGAAAGTGTCGCTGTAGCCTTTGCGCAGGCGCGGCAACTCGGCCAGGTGGCGTGCAAAGCCGCTGGGTTGCAGCAGCACTTGCAGCATGGCCTGGTGCCAGGCATCGATGGCCGCTTGCTCCTGCATGAAGCGCAGCGAAGAACGGCGCAAGCGCTTCAAGGCGGCCAGCAGGCGCAGCGCCACGAAGCCGCTGACAGAGGTGGTGTGCAGCGTCATGCCACGCCCGCGCGTGCCCACGGGCAAGCCCGGCTTGATGCGTGCGCGCAGCCAGCGGCCGAGCCGGGCCGGTGCAATGTCGGCCAATTCAGCCAGGCCAGGCTTGAGGTGTTCGCGGATCTGCACCAGCTCACCCGGCTTGGCGCCAGCTTCATCACGCACGCGCTGCAAGCGTTCGGCGCGGGTCTTCAGGTCGGCCACGCGGATCACGTCTTCATAGCTCATCCACAGCGCGAGCTGGCGCGCGGCTTCGAGCACGGCGTCGGGTGCGCCGTGGCCGGCGCGCTGCAAGGCCTGTACGCGCTCGGTGTAGGTGGCGGCGTAGGCACGGTCTTGGTAGTCGGTCATGCGGGCCTGGCCGAGTGACAGCACCTCAGTCAGTTCGGGTGGCAAGGCATCCGGCGCGCCAATGGCCGGCATGTCAGCGCTGGCTGCTTCGAACGCCTCGCCAAACCCGGCCAGGCTGGCGCTGACGCCCAGGCCGCCTGAGGTGATGACGGCTTCGCACAGCGCGCGCGGCCAAGGCAGGCTGCCGCTGCCGGCCAGGGCGCCGAACAGCACCGCGCTGATCACCGTGCCGTGTCGCGTGGCCATGCTGCCGAAGTCAAGCACCAGGCTGTGACGCGACACCTCTTGCAACATGGCGCGCAGTGGGCCGCTGGCCAGGCGGCCGTCGCCCATGGCCATTTTTTCGGCCGTGGTCAGCACGCGGTGCTCGGCGCTGATCAGCAACGTGCGCAGCGGCGTGACGAAGCCGCGCTCGGCGATGCGCGCGGCCTCGAGCAGCTCGCTGGCCAGCAGCACATCCAGCCGGCCCGGCACGGGCATCAACGCGAACACCGGCTGCTGGCCCGCCGGCAAGGGCTCGGGGAAGAACTCGATGTAGTAGCTGGTGGCGCCGGTGCGCTGTGCCACACCGGGCACCGAGGTGGCCTGCACCGTCAGGCCGGCGTTCAAGGCGGCTTGCACGATCCATTCGGCCAACACGCCGCCGCCTTCGCCGCCCAGTGCAGCGATCAATATGGTGAAGGGCTGAGCTGTCGGGCTCATGAGGAAACCTGCGTCCTGCGGACTGCGGTGCGAGCCCCTTCGGGCGGCCGGGCGGGGCTCATGGCGCCAGCCAGCCAATCACCGTGCGGCGCACACGATCCACCACGCGCTCTGACAGCGAAGGGTTGGTCACCACATCGGCGCGCCAGAAACTCGGGCACAGCGCCGCGGCCTGTGCCACTTCACCGCACAGGCCACAGCCCACGCAGCCGGCTTCCACCGTGGCCACCGGGTCGCGCTTGAGCGGGTCGCGCGAGGGCTTCACGCTCAACGTGGGGCAGCCGGAAAGGCGGATGCAGGAATGGTCGCCGGTACAGGTTTCATCATCCACGCCGTACTTGGTGCGCAGCACGCGCATGCCCGCCTTGAGCTGGCGCGCACGCATGGGCTTGATGCGGCGTTGCCGTTCAAGTTGGCATTCGCCTTCGGCCACGATCACCTTCAGCCCGCGCTCATTTGTGGTGAAGGCTTCGCGCAGCACATCTCGTACGTTAGCCACCTGGTAGTTGTGCACCGTCTTCAACCAGCGCACGCCCATGCCGCGCAAGGTGTTTTCGATGGTTAACTCGGTACCCGTGGCGCTGGCGCCTTCGGCCACGCGGCGGGCCTCGCTGCTCGGGGTGGACACCACATCCTGCGTACCGGTGGCCGAGGTGTAGCCGTTCTTCATGATCACCAGCACGCCGTCACCACCGTTGAGCAGCGCACCGCTCACGCCTGAAAGCAAGCCGTTGTGCCAGAAGCCGCCGTCGCCCATGATGGCGACGGGCCGGCGCTGCTGGAAACTGCGCACCCCGGCGCCGCTGGCCAGGCTCATGCCGTAGCCGAGGATCGAGTTGCCGAACGAGAACGGCGCGAACGTGGCCAGGGCGTGGCAGCCGATGTCGGCGCTGATGTGCATCGGCCCGATTTCGCGCTGCACCAGTTTCAGCGCAGCGAACACCGGCCGCTCGGGACAGCCGACACAGAAATTGGGCGGCCGCGGCGGCAAGGGAGCGCCGAGCAACTGCTGCGCTTGCAGCCGGGTGCGCGCCACCTCGGCCAACAAGCCGCGCGCCGGTTGCGCCGCGGTGCGCTCGCCCGCGGTTTCAAGCCAGGTGGCCAGGCCGGCGAGCATGACCTCGGCCGTGTACTCGCCCGCCACGGCGATCTGGTCTTTGCCGGCCAGTGCCGTGTGCACGCCGGCGCGGCGCAACAGCGCGCCAACCTCTTGTTCGATGAAATCGGGCTGGCCTTCTTCCACCACCAGCACGCTGCGCTTGCCGCGGCAAAAGCCGGCGATCTGCTCGGGCACCAGCGGCACCACCACGTTCAGCACCAGCAGCGGGATGCGGCTGGCACCCAGCGCATCGGCCAGGCCGAATTGCTGCAAGGCGCGGATCAACGTGTTGTACAGGCCGCCTTGCAGCACGATGCCCAGCTGCACCAGCTCACCGGGCATCAGCTCGTTCAGGCCGTGCGCGGCGATGAACGCGCGCGCCGCCGGCAAACGCTCCAACTGCTTGCGCCGCTCGTGGCCGAAGGTGACGGGCGGGTGGGCCAACTGCTCGTAGTTGAACGCTGCCGGCTCGGCCAGCAAGGCGCGTGTGCTGATCGCCGGGGCGACGTTGTCCTTGGCCACAAAGCTGCCACGCACATGGCAGGCGCGGATGCGCAGCTCCAGCATCACCGGCGTGTTCGACGCCTCTGAAAGCTCGAACGCCTGCTCCACGCAGCGCACGATGGTGGGCAGGTCGGGCCGCGGGTCCATCAGCCATAACGTGGATTTGAGTGCGACGGCGTGCGTGCGCTCTTGTATGACGCTGGCGCCTTCGCCATAGTCTTCGCCCACCACGATCAGCGCGCCGCCGATCACCCCGGGCGAGGCCAGGTTCGACAGCGCATCACTGGCCACGTTGGTGCCCACGATGCTCTTCCACGTCACCGCGCCGCGCACCGGGTACATGATGGATGCGCCCAGCATCGCCGCGGCCGCGGCCTCATTCGTGTTGGCTTCGACGTGCACGCCGAGCGCGGCCATGTCGTCGCGCGCCTGCACCATCACATCAAGCAGGTGCGACACCGGCGCGCCCTGGTAGCCGCCCACGTAGCTCACGCCTGCCTGCAGCAGCGCCTTGGTCACGGCCAGGATGCCTTCGCCATGAAAGACTTCACCGTTGCCCAGGCGCAGGGCTTGAATTTCTTGGTGGAACGAGCGTTCCAAGTTGAGTCTCCGTCAAGGGGGCAAAGTCGCGTTCGGTTCTACCACGCGGCGCCAGGCGTTCAACCCGGGTCGATCGCCGCCTGTGCAAAGGGCAACTTCTCCCCCTCATGCGCGGGCTGGCGCGTGCGGCGCCGTGTCCCGTCGTCTACCAGTCCAGCCACCCGATGCGGCGCAAAAGCCGGTCGTCGACGAACAGATCGGTGCCACCGAGACGATCGCCTTCTTCAAAATCCACTGTACGATGATCCTGCGCCGCACAGAGTTCTAGCGTCATCCGCTGTCCGAGGGCGTTGTTCTTTTCACTCGGGCAGATGACTTGTTCCACAACCCACAAAAGAGGTGAGACATGCATCAGAGTCGTTTGCTTTCACTCATCGCCGCGCTGCCGCTCCTGTGCGCGGCCACCCTGGCTTCGGCCCAGACCCAGGAACCCGAACCCGGGTGGGCCAAGGGCCGGCCCAAGACCGACACGGCCATGAAGATGGCGCCGGTTCCGGCGTTTCCGATCCCGACCGCGGCCGACCAGCTGCCGACGAATAAGTTCAAGCTGCCGCCAGGCTTCAAGGTCGAGACCTGGGCCTCCGGCGTGCTTGACGCGCGCGAGATGCGCCAGGGCGAAAAAGGCAACATCTTCGTGAGCACGCTGTTCGTGGCCAACAAGGTCTACG
>JANMYI010000395.1:0-6522 GCA_031381955.1 Burkholderiales bacterium | reverse complement strand
GACGCAGGTCGGCTTGGAGCCGCGGGCCTCGGCCCCCTTGAAGGGGGCTGAGCCCGGACGAGAAACAGTCCCTGCGGACTGTTTCTCGCCTGCGAAGGCCTTCCGGCCTGCCTGCCGGAAGGCGCGCGAAGCGCGTAGGGGGTGTTTCATTCAGCCGCCTCGGTTGCGTTCGCGCACCGCTTCGCGGCGTTGTTCGATGGCATCGGTGGCGACGCGGGAATTGAATTCCCCCGCACGCTCGCGTTCGAGTTGCAGCGCTTCGCCGTAGGCCAGCTTGAAGCCGTCTTCGATGATGGCCTTGTAGCGCACCAGCATCTCGGGCAGGTTGGCCAGCATGTCTTGGGCCAGTTGCCGCGCCGCGGGCAGCAACGCATCGGGTGCCACCACGCGGTTCACGAAACCCCAGGCCGCGGCCTGCTCGGCGCTGACCCAGTTGCCGCTGAATGAGACTTCCCGCGCGCGGTAGGGCCCGATGGCGCGGCTGAGTTTTTGCGACAAGCCCCAGCCCGGCGCCACGCCGACGCGGGCATGGGTGTCGGCGAAGCGGGCGCTGGTGGATGCGATGAGCACATCGCAGGCCAGTGCCAACTCGAAGCCGCCCGTCACCGCCACGCCGTTGATGGCGCCGATCACCGGGCCGCGAAAGCGCGCCAGCGCGGCCACCGGGTCGCCCGCGCTTAGGCCGTCTGTGCGTTTCCCGCCCGCGCCCAGGCTGCCCTGGCCGGCGCCGATCTCCTTCAAATCGAGCCCGGCGCAAAAGGCGCGGCCGGCGCCGGTGAGGATCAGCACGCGCACGGCCGGGTTGGCCTCGCAGGCGTCCATGGCCGCGGCCAGCTCGCTCATCAGCGCACGCGACAAGGCGTTGAGCTGCGCCGGGCGGTTGAGCGTGAGCACGGCATAGCCGGCGGCATCCAGCTCGATGTTCACCAGATCTGCATCAGGGTTCACGCACGTCTCCAATCGGGTTGGCGCCGAAGTCGGGCCGGCTGAGGAACTTCAAACATTGCATTGCAGCGGACTGCGGGCTGGCCAATTGGCCCTTGGCGTGCAGCTTGACGAACATGTCGCGCTCGGGCAGCGCGGTGGCGCTGGCGCCGCGCAGTTGCACCTGCATGTCGGTGTCGATCACGCCCGGCGCGAGCGCCACGATGCGCGCGCCGTTGGGCAGCCCGGCTTGCTCCAGGGCCACCGCGCGGCTGAAGTGGTCCAGGCCCGCCTTCACCGCGCAGTAAGACGCACTGCCGGCCATGGCACGGCGGCCCAGGCCGGAAGAAATGTTCAGCACTTTGCGCGGCATGGGCCAATTCGCCGTGGCGTGCAGGAAGGCGGCGGTCAACAGCAAGGGCGCTTCCAGGCCGACGCGAGCCGCGGCGCCCAGGCTTTGCAGCGTGCCTTGGCCGAGTGGCACCAATTCAGAGACGAGCGCGGCGTTGTTGATGAGCGTGGCGCTTTGCAGCTCAGCCGGGTTCAAGGCCGCGAGCCAGTCTTGCAGGCGCTGCGCGGCGGCAGGGGCGTCGGCCAGGTCGATCGCCCATTGCTCGAGCAGCCCGACGGCCCGCGCGGCCTGGGCCAGGCCCGGTTCGGGCTGGCGCTGCAACGTCAACAGCCGGTGGCCGCTTTCCAGCAGTTGCGCGGCCATGGCATGGCCCAGGCCGCGCGAGGCGCCGGTGAGGATGGTGAGATGCGGCATGGGCAGGCTGGGTGTGAATGGCGGCGCCGCAGTGTAAGCAGTGGCCCGGCTCGGCTCAGCCGCGCTTGAGCACCATGCAGGTGGTGGTGGCATGCGCATAGAGCTTGCCGTCTGGCCCGACCAGCCGCCCCTCGGCAAAACCGATCTGCCGCCCGGAGTTGATGACCCGACCTTCAGCGCGCACCAGGGGCACTTGCAGCGTCAAAGCGCGCACGAAGCTCACCTTCAGCTCCAGCGTGGTTTGGCCGCTGCCCGCGGGCATGGTGGTTTGCACGGCGCAGGCCACGGCGGAATCGAGCAAGGTGGCGATCCAGCCGCCATGCATGCTGCCCAGCGGGTTCAGGAACGCGGCGTCGGTGTGGCCCTGAAAGACAAAGCGACCGTGCTCGAACTCGATGGGCCAAAAGCCGAGCGAGACGCAAATGGGCACCGCCGGCAACTGCCCAGCGTTAACGGCGGCAAACCATTCGAGCCCGGTCAGGCCGGCGATCTGTTCCGGCCGCGCAATGCCCGGGCCTTGCAGGCGGGCGCGAACATGCGCCTCTTCTGCGCGCCAGCGTGCCAGGGTGGCGGTGGCGTCTTCGGGGCGCGGGGCGGCTTGGGGTGTGGTGTGCATCATCGCCAACAGTTCGGAGTGGAGGGTTAAATTCAGGGGTAGGCATTGGGCACCGATGGCCTGGTGCCGCTTGCACCTGAAGAACGCACCGCCGGAGAAGATGATGTCTGAAACCCAACTCGCCCCCGGCCGTGCCCGCACCCTGCCTGCCTTTTGGTTGGTGTTGCTGTGCGCGGGCGGCATTTTTGCCTTGACCGTGGGTGCCCGCACATCGATGGGCCTGTTCCTTGGGTCGATCAATTCCAGCACCGGCCTGGGGCTGGCCAGCGTCAGCCTGGCCTTCGCCTTCGGCCAGCTTTGGTGGGGCCTGACGCAGCCGTTTGCCGGCATGGTGGCCGACCGCATCGGCCCGGGCCGCGTGCTGGCGCTGGGCGCTGTGCTGGTGGCTGCGGGCACGGCCTTGATCCCGTTCATGAGCAGCACGGCGGGGTTGATCTTCGCCATCGGCGTGCTCGCCGCCGGCGGCGCGGGCATGGCCGGCCCGGCGGTGTTGATGGCGGCCACCACGCGCCTGGTGGCGCCGGCCAAACGCGGCCTGGCCACAGGCATCGTCAACGCCGGCGGCTCGTTCGGCCAGTTCATCTTCGCGCCCATGGCGCAGGCCATCAGCAGCGCAGCGGGTTGGGTGGCCGCGGTGCAGAGCCTGGCTGTCATCAC
The DNA here is from genome assembly GCA_031381955.1 of Burkholderiales bacterium. Lineage (GTDB taxonomy): Bacteria > Pseudomonadota > Gammaproteobacteria > Burkholderiales > Burkholderiaceae_C > Rubrivivax. The sequence goes on along the minus strand of JANMYI010000395.1, from coordinate 3,559 downwards.
GCTGTTGGCGCTGCCGGCGGCCTACCTGCTGCGCGGCCGTGGCGGCGCAGTGAGCGCCACACCCGGCGTGAAGCCCGAAACCACGCGCGAAGCGCTGCACCGCGCCTGGGTGGACCCGAGCTTCCGTCTGCTGGCCACGGGCTTCTTCGTCTGCGGCTTCCACGTCGCTTTCCTGGCGGTGCACCTGCCCGGCGTGGTGGCCTCGTGCGGCCTGTCGCCCGAGGTCGGTGCCTGGGCACTGGGTGTGCTGGGCCTGTTCAACATCGCCGGCAGCCTGGGCATCGGCTGGGCCATGGGTTTTCAGGGCGGGCGCTGGCCGCTGAAGAAATTGCTGTCGCTGATCTACCTGGTGCGCGGCCTGGCCGTGCTGGCCTTCATGCTCGCGCCCAAGACGGCCACGGTGATGCTGGCCTTTGCCGCGGTGATGGGCCTGACTTATCTTTCCACCGTGCCGCCCACCGCCGCGCTGGTGGCCAAGTTCTTCGGACCGGCGCACATGGGCACCTTGTTCGGCATGGTGATGGTGTCGCACCAGGTGGGCGGTTTTCTCGGTGCCTGGCTGGGCGGCAAGGTCTTCGAGGCTAACGCTTCATATGACTGGATGTGGATCATCGACATCCTGCTCGCCTTCGGCGCGGCGCTGGTGCACTTGCCGATTCGGGAAGCGCGGCCAGTGGAGCTACAAACGGCAAGCTGAGGGGTCGCTGCCGGTGCATTGGGCAAGTCGTGCTTCGAGGTACTGCCGTTCGGCCGCATTGCGCACCAGGCCCAGCGCGCGGCGGTAGGCCTCGCAGGCTTCGGGCAGGCGCGCCAGGCGGCGCAGCAGGTCGGCGCGAGCGGCATGAAAGAGGTGGTAGCCGTTGAGTTCGGCGTGTGCTTGCAGGTTCTCCAGCCAGGCCAAGCCCTTGTCAGCGCCTTCGGCCATGGCCAGGGCCACCGCGGCATTGAGTTCGACCACCGCGCCCGGTTGCTCCAACCTGAGCCCACCGTAGAGGGCGGCGATTTGCTTCCAGTCTGTGTCTTCAGCGCGGCTGGCACGGGCGTGCAAGGCGGCGATGGCGGCTTGCAATTGATAGGGCCCACGTTGGCGCATTGCCAGGGCGGTGTCGAGCAACTCTAGGCCCTCATCAATGGCCGAGCGATTCCACAGCGCTCGGTCTTGCTCCTCCAGCGGCACCAGCATGCCGCTGGCGCACAGCCGCGCGGCGCGCCGCGCGTCGTGCAGCCGCATCAAGGCCAACAGGCCCAGCACCTCGGCTTCTTGCGGCATCACTTCAGCCAACATGCGCCCCAAGCGAATCGCCTCACGGCACAGGTCAGGCCGGGTCAGGCCCGGTGTGTCGGTGGCGGCATAGCCTTCATTGAAGACCAGGTAGACCACGCCCAGCACCGCTTCCAGGCGCTGCGCCAACTGCTCGCGCGCGGGCACTTCGTAAGGGATGCCGGCATCCAAGATCTTTTTCTTTGCGCGCACCAGGCGCTGCGCCGTGGCGCTCTCGGCTTCGAGAAAGGCGCGGGCGATCTCGCGCGTGCTCAGGCCGCACAAGCTGCGCAGCGCCAGTGCCACTTGCGCCGGGCACGCCAGTGCGGGGTGGCAACAGGTGAACACCAGGCGCAAACGGTCGTCCTCCACACCCGAGACATCGGCCGGGTGCAGCGGCGCTTCTTGGGCTTCAGGTGCGGCCATGTCGGGCGGCTCGCTGCTGTACAGCGGGCCGCTCGCGCGCCGGCGCAGCATGTCCAGCGCGCGCCGCTGCGCCACGGTGGTGAGCCAGGCCGCCGGCGTGGCGGGCAGGCCCTGGGTCGGCCAATGTTCAAGCGCGCTGGTGAAGGCCTCTTGCAAGGCATCTTCGGCCAATTCGAAGTCGCCAAAGCGGCGGATCAGGCCGGCCAGCACACGCCCGCCGTGCTCGCGGCAAATGCTGTCGATGATGGGCGTGAGCATGGGTTAGTGGTGCTCACGCCCAAGGCTGCCTGCGACCTTGCTCACAGCGTATCGGGTGTGTGGCCGAGCGGGCGCACCTCGATGGAGCCACCCTGCGCGGCGGGGCAGCGCGCGGCCCATTTCACCGCTTCATCGAGGTTGGGCACGTCGACGATGTAGTAGCCGCCGAGCTGCTCTTTGGTTTCAGCAAAGGGCCCATCGGTGCTGAGCGTCTTGCCCTGGCGCACGCGCACCGTGGTGGCGCTGTGCGTGGGTTTGAGCTCGGCGCCCGCGCGCAAGATGCCGGCAGCGCGCAAGTCGCCGTTGAACTGGGTGTAGGCGGCGTACATCTGCTTTTGCGCTTCGGGGTCGTTGGCCATCAGCGCGAAGTTCTTTTCGTCGCCATAGATCAAGATCATGTATTGCACGGTGCTTCCTTCAGTGTGGTGCCCCGACGTCCGGTGGCATGGCGATGACGCAGCGCGCGGCTGCTTTCGACACTTTGGCAGAAAAGAATTTTTCGCCCGGTTTAAAACGGCGGCTCGCTGCTGAACAACACGCGTTCGCCACTTTGCGGATGGTTCAATTCCAGCACGGTGGCGTGCAGCAGCAGCCGCCCAGCAGCCAGGTCAGGCGCGCCGTACAAGGTGTCGCCCACGATCGGGTGGCCCAGCGCCGCCAGGTGTACGCGCAACTGATGGCTGCGGCCGGTGGTGGGCCGTAGCAGCACCCGGGTCTGCGCCGCGGCATGATCATGCGCAACGATGCTCACATGGGTCAGCGCCTGCTTTCCAAACTGCGTATCGACACGCTGGCGCGGCCGGTTGGGCCAGTCTGCGGCCAAGGGCAGGTTGATCTCGGTCAAGGTAGGCGCCACCAGGCCGTGCACCACGGCGACGTAGCTCTTGCCCACCTCGCGGCGCTCGAAGGCGCGGCTCAATGCGCGCTGCACGGCCAGCCCGCGGGCAAAGAGCAGCAGGCCCGAGGTGGCCATGTCCAGCCGGTGCACCACCAAGGCGTCGGGCCAGATGGCCTGGATGCGCGAGGCGGCGCAATCGTGCAATGCAAGCGGCTTGCCGGGAACGGATGGCAGGCCGGCGGGCTTGTCAAAAATGATCAGGGCGTCGTCTGCGAAGACGACGCCCTGCAAGGAGCTAGTCAATTGAAGCGTTAGCGATTATCGACCGTAGACCTTGCCGAAGAGCTGCCAGGTCGTGCCGTCGAAGCGCATCATCTGCTCGCGCTCGATGGGATAGAAGTCATCCGGCCCGGTCTTCACGTTCACGCCGGGCAGCAGCATGGGCAGCGTGAGGTCGAGGTTGGCGGCCTGCTTCATGATGTTGGCGCGCGTCAGGTCGTCGCCGGCCTGCTTGAGCACCTGCACCATCAACTGCGCCACGGTGTAGCCATAGACGTTGAAGTTATCGGTCATCGAGCCCGTGGGGTGGTATTTCTTCATGTAGGCCACCCAGTCGTCCCACTCCTTGCCCTTCTGGAATTGCGGATCGGTCGGGTCCTTGATATAGCTGGCGGTATACACCCCGATGCCGTTCTCAACTCCGGCCGGCACCATCACCGAGGCGACCGACGCCGACACGCTGTTCAGGTAGTGCGTCGGCTTCCAACCGATCTCGG
>JANMYI010000393.1:0-7813 GCA_031381955.1 Burkholderiales bacterium | reverse complement strand
GACGCAGGTCGGCTTGGAGCCGCGGGCCTCGGCCCCCTTGAAGGGGGCTGAGCCCGGACGAGAAACAGTCCCTGCGGACTGTTTCTCGCCTGCGAAGGCCTTCCGGCCTGCCTGCCGGAAGGCGCGCGAAGCGCGTAGGGGTGTTCCAATTCAAGCTGGCTTCTTTTCGCGCGGCACGCGGCCCATCAAGAAGAACTCGGCGTTGGGCTGCATGCCCATCATGTTGGCCATTCGGTTGCTCAGCCCAAAGAAGGCCGCGATCGCGCCGATGTCCCAGATGTCTTCATCATCAAAGCCATGGGCAAGCAAGGCGCGGAAATCGGCGTCTTCCACGGCGGCTGAGTCGAGGCACACCTTCATCGCAAAGTCGAGCATGGCGCGCTGGCGCAGCGTGATGTCGGCCTTGCGGTGGTTCACGGCCAACTGGTCGGCCAGCAGCGGCTTCTTTTCGAAGATGCGCAGCAGCGCGCCGTGCGCCACCACGCAGTACAGGCAGTGGTTGGCGGCCGAAGTGGCCACGATGATCATTTCGCGTTCGCCCTTGCTCAGGTTGCCGCTTTCCTTGAGCATCAAGGCGTCGTGGTAGGCCAGGAACGCCCGCATCTCGGCCGGGCGGTGGGCCAGGGCGAGGAACACATTGGGCACGAAGCCGGTTTTTTCCTGCACTTCCAGCACGCGCGCGCGCAGGTCTTCGGGCAGCTCGGCGATGGCGGGAACGGGGTAGCGGCTGATCGGGCTGATCGTGTTCATGGTGGCTCCTGTGTAGCGCGTTTCAGGTCTTGAATTGCAGGGCGTGCAGGCGCGCGTAGAGCCCGCCGCGGGCCAGCAACTCTGCCGGCGCACCTTGTTCGACGATACGCCCGGCGTCCATGGCCACCACGCGGTGGGCATGCTCGATGGTGCTCAGGCGGTGGGCAATGATCAAGGTCGTGCGCCCGCGCATCAGTTCATCGAGCGCGGCTTGCACGGCGCGTTCGGATTCGCTGTCGAGCGCCGAGGTGGCTTCATCGAAGATCAGGATCGGCGCGTCCTTGTACAGCGCGCGCGCAATGGCCAGGCGCTGGCGCTGGCCGCCGGAGAGCTGGCTGCCGTTGTGGCCGATCTGGCTGTGCAGCCCTTGCGGCAGGCTGCGCACAAACTCAAGCAGTTGCGCGCTGCGCAGCGCGTCTTCCACGCGCTTCTCATCCACCGCCGCGCCCAGCGCCACGTTGGCGGCCACGCTGTCGTTGAACAAGACCACATCCTGGCTCACCAGCGCGAACTGCGCACGCAGGCCCCAGATGTCCCATTCAGCCAGCGGTTTGCCGTCGAGCAGCACGCTGCCGGAAGTGGGTTCGATGAAGCGCGGCAGCAGTTGCACCAGCGAGCTCTTGCCCGCGCCCGAGGGCCCGACCAGGGCGACGATCTCACCAGCGCGAATGGTCAGGCTCAATCCCGCCAGCGCGGGCGCCTGGTCGCTCTGGTATTGCAGGCTCACCTCGCGCAGCTCGATCTCGCCGCGGGCGCGGGCGCTGCTGGCGCCGCCACTCAGTTCAGCCGGCGTGCTGGCGATCAGGTCCAGGCCGCGCTCCAGCGCCGCCAGGCCGCGCGTGATGGGCGCCATCACATCACTCAAATGCTTGATCGGCGCCACCAGCATCAGCATGGCGGTGATGAAGGCCACGAAGCTGCCCACCGAGGCGCCCTGGCCCGCGCTTTGCCACAGCGCGGCCACGATCACGGCTGAGAGCGCACAGGCCGCCAGCACCTGGGTGATGGGCGTCATGGTGGCGCCGGCGGCCACCGACTTTTGCATCAGCCGCGCCAGCAGCTTGCCGTGTTGTTCGAAGCGCTGCATCTGCTGCGCCTGCGCGCCGTGCAGGCGCACGATGCGCCAGGCCAGCACGTTTTCTTCCACCACGTAGGCCAGCTCGTCGGTGGCGCCTTGGCCGGCCACGGTGAGGCGGTGCAGCCGGCTGCCCATGGCGCGCATCACCGCGGCCACGGCGGGAAAGAGCAGGGCCACGAACAGGGTGAGCGTCCAGTTCAACCAGAACAGATAGATCAACAGGGCGAGCAAGGTGAGCGAATCCTTCACCAGGGTGAGCAGGGCGTTCACGAGCTGCTGCGTGCCTTGCTGCACCTCGTAAACCAAGGTGTTGGTGAGCTGGCTGGCCGAGTGCCGGGTGAACAGCGCGCCCTGGGCGGCCAGCAGGTGGGCAAACATGTCGCGGCGCAGTTTCAGCACGGCGCGGTTGGCGGCCCAGGCCAGCGCATATTGCGCCACGTAGCCGGCCAGGCCGCGCACGGCGAACAGGCCGATGATGGCCAGCGGCACCAGCCACAGCGGCAGCGTGCCGGCGGCAAAGCCGTTGTCGAGCAAGGGCTTGAGCAAGGCCGGCACCATGGGCTCGGTGGCCGCGCCAACAAGTGCCCCGGCAAACGCCACCGCAATGCCGGCACGGCCGGCTTTGAAAGCGGGGGCGATGCGTTGGAAGCGTTGCAGCAGGCTGGCCATGGCGGGGCGCGATTATCACGGGCCAACAGGGCAGACAACCCCGCTGCCTACAATCACCAGCCTCTAAGTATTCGCCACAGCGCAGGCCATGGTCTGCCGCTCATGATCCAGCCAGTGAACGAACCTACAGCACAACGCGGACCCTTATTCACAGCCACCAGGCGGCGCTTGTTGTTCGCCCTGGGGGGCGGCATCGCGGCCCCCGCGCTGGCCCAGTTCAGGGTCGAGATTTCGGGCATCGCCGGCACCCAGTGGCCCATCGCGGTGGCCACGCTGCGCGGAGAAGAAGCCGCCAACGCGCCGGTGGCGGCCATCGTGCGCGCCGACCTGGCACGCAGCGGCGTGTTCAACTTGGTCGATGCGCCGAATGGCCTGGACGATGCATCGGCCTTGCCGCAAGACGCCCTGCGGCAACGCGGTGCCGATGCGCTGCTGGCCGGCTCGGCCGCGCGGCTGGCCGATGGCCGCATCGACCTGCGCGTGAAGCTGTGGGATGTGGTCACCGGCAACACGCTGCTCGGCCAAAGCCTCACCGTGCACCCCGCCGATGTGCGGCTGGCCGCGCACCGCATTGCCGACGCCATCTTTGCCAAGATCACCGGTGACGCCGGCGTGTTCGCCACGCGTATTGCGTATGTGAGCAAGCTGGGCAACCGCTATTCGCTGCACATCACCGATGCCGATGGTGAAGGTGGCCAAGTGGCCGTGGCCAGCAATGAGCCCATCATTTCACCGGCCTGGTCGCCCGACGGGCGCGAGCTGGCCTATGTCTCGTTCGAGAAGCAGAAGGCCGAAGTGGTGGTGCAGGAACTGGCCAGCGGCAAGCGCCGCACCCTGGCCAGCTACCGCGGCTCGAACAGCGCGCCGGCCTGGTCGCCCGATGGCCGCGAACTGGCAGTCACGCTGTCGCGCGACGCGCCTGCGCAACTGTATGTTTTGCCGCGCGAAGGTGGCACACCGCGGCGGCTGACCACCAGCCCGGGCATCGACACCGAGCCCGTGTATTCGCCTGACGGCCGCAGCATCTATTTCGTCAGCGACCGCGGCGGCGGCCCGCAGGTCTATCGCGTGCCGGCGGACGGTGGCGCGGCCGAACGCATCACCTTCAGCGGCAGCTACAACATCAGCCCGGCGCTCAGCGCTGACGGCAAGACCCTGGCCTACATCAACCGCCAGGGCTCGGCCTTGCGGCTGACCACGCTCGAACTGGCCAGCGGTACCGTGCGCACGCTCACCGACACCGTGAACGACGAAAGCCCGAGCTTCGCGCCGAACGGCCGCTTGCTCGTGTACGCCACGCGCGCCCAGGGCCGCGACGTGCTGATGACCAGCACGCTGGACGGCAAGATCAAAACCCGCCTGCTGGCCAGCGGTGCCGACTTGCGTGAGCCCGCCTGGGGCCCTTTCGCGCGGTGAACACGCATGGGCACACCATTTGCCGTGGCTGCCTGAATTTGAATCCATTGCTCGTGTCCGATTGACCCACTTGTTTTTCAAGGAGCACCTCATGCAACACCACCTGTTCGCTGCCCTGTTGTCGCTGGCCAGCGTGGCCGGCCTGGCCGGTTGCGCTTCGTCGGTGAAGCTGGACGAAACGCCGATTGAAACCCGCACGCCCAAGCCGGTGGGCAGCGGCGGCGGCGCGACCGGCACCACGCCGGGCACCGGGGCCACCACCGGCAGCGCAGCGCAGTCTGGCGTGGCCACGGTCGATCTGGCCAAGGCCAACGCGGGCGCTGCCGCCGCCTCGGCGCTGGGTCGCACGGTGTACTTCGACTTCGACAGCTTCATCGTCAAGGACGATTACCGCTCGCTGGTGGATGGCCATGCCAAAGCCTTGGCCGCCCAGAAAGCCAAGCGCATGGTGATTGAAGGCCACACCGACGAGCGCGGCGGGCGCGAATACAACCTGGCCCTGGGCCAGAAGCGCGCTGAATCGGTGGCCAGGCAAATGGCGCTGCTGGGCGTGGCCGAAAGCCAGCTCGAGGCCGTGAGCTTTGGCAAGGAGCGGCCCGCCGCACCGGGCAGCGACGAAGCCGCGTGGGCAAAAAACCGGCGCGCCGACTTGAAGGATCGTTGAGATGCTGCGCCGCTTGACCCAGAAGGCCACCTTGTTGATTTGCCTGGGCCTGGCCGCGGGGTCTGCCCGGGCAGGGTTGTTTGACGACGAAGAGGCGCGCAAGGCCATCCTCGACCTGCGCGCGCGCATTGCCAGCGTTGACGAAGGTGCCAAGGCCCGCCAGGCTGAACTGCTGGCCAACACGGCCCAGCTCAGCGCGCAGCTCAACACGCAGCTCAACGAACAACTTCAAGTGCTGCGCCGCAGCCTGCTCGAGTTGAGCAACCAGCTTGAAGCCATGCGCGGTGAACTGGCCAAGCTGCGTGGTGCCGACGAAACGCTGGCGCGCGAAGTGGCCGAGCTGCAACGCAAGCAGACTGATGCCGGCAAAGGCCTGGAAGAGCGCGTGCGCATGCTCGAGCCGGTGAAGGCCAGTGTCGAAGGGCGTGAAGTGCAGGTCGACCAGGCCGAAAAGCGTGCCTTCGATGACGCGATGGTGGTGCTGCGCGGCGGCGACTTCGACAAGGCCAGCGCCGCCATGGCCGGCTTCGTTCGCCGCTACGGCGGCGGCCCGTTCGGTGACCTGGCCCGCTACTGGCTGGGCAATGCGCTGTACGGCAAGCGCGACTACAAAGAGGCGATCGCGGCGTTTCGCAACTTCGTGGTCACCGCGCCCAACCACCCGCGCGCCAGCGAGGCGCTGCTGGCCGTGGCCAACAGCCAGGCGGAAATGAAAGACAAACCCGCCGCCCGCAAGACCATCGAAGAGTTGCTCAAGACCTACCCGAACACCGAAGCCGCGCAGGCGGGCAAGGATCGCTTGGCGGCATTGAAGTGAAACACGTGCGCACATGACCGAAGCGGCCTTGCCCGGCCTGTACAACCAGGTGTTGTGGGCCGGCTTCGCCCTGGCGGTGGTGTTTGGCGCCATCGCGCAGCGCACGCATTTCTGCACCATGGGCGCGGTGTCGGACATCGTGAACATGGGCGACTGGACGCGCATGCGCATGTGGGCGCTGGCCATGGCCGTGGCCATCATCGGCTTCAACGCCATGGTCGCGCTGGGCTGGGTGCAAGCCGGCAAGAGCGTGTACTCGGTGCCCCGCGTGGTGTGGTTGTCCAACCTGCTCGGCGGCATGCTGTTCGGTTTTGGCATGGTGCTGGCCTCGGGCTGCGGCAGCAAAACACTGGTGCGCCTGGGCGGCGGCAGCTTGAAGGGGCTGGTGGTGCTGGGGGTGTTGGGGGTGAGCGGTTTTGCCACGCTCAAGGGCATCACGGCCGTGGCGCGGGTGGCCACGGTGGATGCGGTGGGTTTCACATTGGCGGGTGGGCAAGACCTGCCCACCTTGATCGCGCCGCTGCTTGGCGGCAGCACGCCGGGCGCGGCGCTGGCTGTGGGCGCGGTGGTGGGGGGCGCGCTGTTGGCGTGGGTGCTGAGCCGGCCCGAGGGGCGTAGCGGCGAGGTGCTGTTTGCCGGCGTTGGCCTGGGCGCCGTGGTGGTTGCAGCGTGGTGGGTGTCGGGCGTGATGGGCCACCTGGCCGAGCACCCGCTAACCTTGGACGAAACCTTTGTGGCCACCAACAGCGGCCGCATGGAAAGCCTGAGCTTCGTGGCCCCGGTGGGCTACACGCTGGATTGGTTGCTGCTGTTCAGCGACCAGTCCAAGCTGCTCACGCTGGGCATCGTCAACGTGTTCGGGGTCGTCGTGGGCGCGGCCAGCGTGGCCCTGGCCACGCGCACGTTTCGTTTCGAGGGCTTTGCCGGCACCGAAGACACGGCCAAGCACGTGGTGGGTGCGGCCTTGATGGGCGTGGGCGGCGTCACCGCCATGGGCTGCACCATCGGCCAGGGCTTGAGCGGCGTGTCGACGTTGGCACTGGGCAGCTTCATCGCCCTGGCCGGCATCATCGGCGGGGCGGTGTTGGGGCTGCGCTATCAAATCTGGCGCGTCGAGCGCGAAGCGTGAACGCTGCCGTGCCCGAACTGGGCGCCGACCTCGAACGCCGCTTTGGTGGCTTGCGCCGGTTGTATGGTGATGCTGGCTACGAGCGCCTGCGGCAACTCAGCGTGGCGGTTGTCGGCCTGGGTGGCGTGGGCTCGTGGGCGGCTGAAGCGCTGGCACGCTGCGGTGTGGCCACTCTGGTGCTGATCGACCTCGATCACGTTGCCGAATCGAACGTTAACCGCCAGGTGCAAGCCACCAGCGCCACGCTCGGCCAGGCCAAGGTGCTGGCGCTGCAAGAACGCATCCTGGCCATCCACCCTGGCTGCCAGGTGCATGCGGTGGAAGCGTTCGTAGAGCCTGCCAACTGGCCCGGCCTGCTGCCCGTGGCCGTGGCCGGCCTGATCGACGCTTGCGACCAGGTGCGTGCCAAGCTGGCCCTGGCGGCCTGGGCCCGGCAAGAGCAGCCAGCCTTCGTGTGCGTGGGCGCGGCGGGCGGCAAGCGTTCGCCTGTGGGCCTGGCGGTTAACGATCTGAGCGAGGTCACGCACGACCCGTTGCTGGCCAGCCTGCGCCAGCGATTGCGCCGCGAGCACGGCGCGCCGCGCACGGGCCAAATGGGTGTGCGCTGCGCGTGGTCGCGTGAAAGCGTGACCCAGCCGGCGGCTGATGAATGCGCCAGCGACGGCAGCTTGAACTGCCACGGCTACGGCTCCAGCGTGATGGTCACGGCCAGCTTCGGCATGGCCGCGGCGGCCGCATTGGTTGAACAATGCCTGGTGCCGCGCCAAAGCAGCGCCAACGCTAAGCTATAATTTTTTTCTCTGCCTGCGGGACGTTAGCTCAGTTGGTAGAGCAGCGGACTTTTAATCCGTTGGTCGCAGGTTCGAATCCTGCACGTCCTACCACTCGAACACATCGAGCGGGTCCTTAGCTCAGTTGGTAGAGCAGCGGACTCTTAATCCGTTGGTCGAAGGTTCGAATCCTTCAGGGCCCACCAAATTATCTAAAAGAATCAACAACTTAGCCAATGACACAGCGCTAAGTGCTGGATTCTTTTTTGTGCCATTGCCAGATTATTGCCAGATTTTTTCGGGATGCCATGCTCAGGAAGGGGCAGTGCAGCGCCGCTCGCCACGTGTCCGCGGCAGGTGGCGCGCTCGCAGTGTCTTGTCGGAGCGATTCGCTCGCGCGACCCCACGTTGATCGAAGGCACTGCCATCGGATCTCGGGAAACAGAACGCCGCCAGCGGCCCGAGGACCGGTGGCGGCGAACCGGTGAGCGTAGGCTGCGGACGCGGCTCAGTGCGCGCG
>JANMYI010000365.1:0-5361 GCA_031381955.1 Burkholderiales bacterium | reverse complement strand
GAATTCCTGCTCCATCGACGCCGCCGCCGGTGCGAACGTGGCCAGCATGCCGAGGCGCCGGGCCCCACCGCGCAGCGCGGCGCTGAACATGGCCTGGTTGGGCTTGAGCACCGGCACCGTGCTGCGCGCAGCCACCGCTTCAATCGCCGGGCCGAAGGCCGAGCAGGTGAACAGCACACCTTGCGCACCGGCTGCGATGGCCTGCTCGGCCAGGCCGGCGATCCGGGTGAACAGCGCCGGGCTGAGGTGCCCGGCGGCCAGCAGGTCGGCCGGCAGCGCGTCATCAAGCAGGTTCACGCAACGCGCCTGCGGCCAGGTGCGCCCGAACGCCGCCGCCACCGGCGCCATCGCCCACTGCACCGCGTGGATCAAGGCGATGCGTGGCCCGGCGTTGTGCTCACTCATTCGGGCGAGATCTTCTTGTCCTTGACCACCTTCGACCAGCGCTGCGCTTCAGCGGCCACGAAGGTGGCGAACTCTTCGGGCGTACCGCCGCCGATGACGTTGCCCGGCCCGGTGATGCGCCCGGCCAGTTCGGGGTCTTTCAGCGCGCGGTTGATGGCCTCATTGAGCTTGGCGATGATCGGTGCGGGCGTGGCCTTGGGTGCCACGATGCCGAACCAGTTCGACATCTCCAGCCCCTTGTAGCCCAGCTCGTTGAAGGTGGGCACATCGGGCAGTTGCGCCAGGCGCTTGTCGGTGGCCACGGCCAGGGCGCGCATGCGCGGTGGCGTGGCTTTGATGTATTGCGTGGTCGAGGGCAGCATGTCGAACATGAAGTCCACCGTGCCGGCGATCAGGTCGTTGATGGCCGGGCCGCCGCCTTTGTAGGGCACGTGGATCATGCTGGTGCCCAGCATGTCTTCCAACAGTTCACCAGCCAAGTGGTAAGCACCGCCCGAGCCAGCCGAGGCGTAAGACACCTTGCCGTTGTTGGCCTTGGCATGGGCGACCAGCGCTTTGAAGTCTTTGTGCGGCGATTTGTCGGCCGACACCACCAGCACCAGCGGCCCGCGCTCGATCAGGATCACCGGTGCCAGGTCGCGAATCGCGTCATAGCCCAGCTTGGGGAACAGCGCCTTGTTCACGGCCAGCGGCGCAAAGTTGCCGATGCCGATGGTGTAGCCGTCGGGCGCGGCGCGGGCGATGAACTCGGTGCCGATGTTGCCGCCCGCACCAGGCTTGTTGTCGACGATCACCGTCTTGCCCAGGTAGCCGGCGAGCTTTTCAGCGATCTGCCGCGCCCGCGTGTCTGAGCTGCCGCCCGCAGCGTAGGGCACCACCATGGTGATGGTCTTGTTGGGGTAGTCCTGCGCCTGGGCCTGCGCCGCAGGTGCGGCCAGCGCTGCGGCCACCAGGGCCAGCGTGTGGGTGAACAAATTGCGAATAGTCATGAGAGCCTTTCAAATGCCTTGGTGAAGAAGTCCACCGTTCCGAAGTTGCCTGATTTCAATGCCAGGTGAAGGCCGCCGCTCGATTGAGACGCCGCGGCGTGGCACCAGGGCACGCCCGGGTCGATCTGCGTGCCCACGCGCAATTGTGTGACACCCAACGCCAGCACACACGCGCCCGAGGTTTCGCCGCCGGCCACCACGAGCTGGCGCGCGCCGCGTTCCACCACGCCACGCGCAATGGCCGCCAGGGTGTGCTCGATCAGCTGACCCGCTTGTTCAACACCAAGCTGCGCCTGCACCGCCGCCACGTCTTGCGCCGGCGCTGTGGCGTAGAACAACGCGGGCCGCGCATCGGCGAGGTTGTCGAACCAAGCCAGGGCTTGCGCGGCCACATCGTGGCCAGCAGCAATGCGCAGTGGCGCCACCGCAAATGCCGGCCCGCCGCCATCGATGAAGTGCTGCACCTGCGCGTTCGATGCCGCCGAGCAACTGCCTGAAATGATGGCGCGCGTGCCACCGGGCGCGGGCAGTTCAGCGGCTTGCGTGCTGGGCTGGATGCCGTGGTTTTGCGCCAGGCCGATGGCCACGCCCGAGCCGGCCACCAGCAGCGGCGCGCCGGCCAGCGCGCGGCCCAGGGCCATGAGGTCGGCATTGCTGATGGCGTCGACGATGGCCAGTTTGTTGCCCTGGGCTTGCAATTCGGCCATGCGGGTGTGGATGGCCGCAGCACCGGCGGCCACCGTAGCCTGCTCGATCAACCCCACCCGGCCGCGGCACTGGGCTTGCAGCACGCGCACCAGGTTGGCGTCGTGCATCGGCGTCAACGGGTGGTGGCGCATGCTGCTTTCGTTCAGCAGCACATCGCCCACGAACAAGTAGCCCTTGTAGACCGTGCGCTGGTTTGCCGGGAAGGCCGGGCAGGCGGTGGCGAAGTCGCAGCCCAGTTCGGCCATCAAGGCTTCAGCCACCGGGCCAATGTTGCCCTGCGCGGTGGAATCGAACGTGGAGCAGACCTTGAAGTAGATCTGCCCGGCCCCGTGTTCACGCAGCCAGCGCGCGGCGGCGAGTGACTGCGCCACCGCATCGGCCGCCGGCGTGGTGCGGCTTTTCAGCGCCACCACCACCGCATCAGCCGCCAACGCTGCACCTGACGCGGGCACGCCAATCGTCATCACCACGCGCAGGCCGCTGCGCACCAGGTTGTTGGCCAGGTCGGTGGCGCCGGTGAAGTCGTCAGCAATGCAGCCCAGCAGCATGGTGGATTCTTTCAAACGTTAGTTGTCAATGCGGCAAGGCTGTCGCCACCGCGGCGCCAAAGGCCGCGCAGCCCATGTTGCCGCCCAGGTCCGCCGTGCGCGTGGCGGGGTTGGCCAGCACGCGGTCTACCGCGGCTTCCATGTCGGCCCCGGCTCGGGCCAGCGCTTTGTGGCCGTTATGCTCGCCCAGCCATTGCAGCAGCATGGCCACGGAAAGAATCATCGACGTCGGGTTGGCCACATCACGGCCCTGCAAATCAGGCGCCGAGCCATGTTGCGCTTGGGCGCAGCAATGCGTGTCGCTGGCCATGATCGAGCCCGCCAGGCCCAAGCTGCCGGACAGCTCACTGGCCAGGTCAGACAAGATGTCGCCATAGAAATTGGTGGCCACCAGCACGTCAAAGCGTTCCGGGTGGCGCACCAGGTGCGCGGTGCTGGTGTCGACCAGCAAGTCATCCAACTGCACTTCAGGGAAGTCTTGCGCCACGTGGCGCACGGCTTCGAGAAACAGGCCGTCGGTCATGTGAAAGCTGTTGGCCTTGTGGATGGCCGTGACCTTTTTGCGCCGCTTCATGGCCAGCTCGAACGCGCGCCGCGCGATGCGTTCGCTGCAGTGCCGCGTGATCTTGCGCGTGGAAAGCGCCATGTCCGGGCTGGGCATCACCTCGCCCCAGCCGCGCGCCATGTTGCGATCGGGGTAAAAACCTTCGGTGGCCTCGCGCATGATCACCAGGTCCATGCTCTTGCCCGGCTTCAGGTTCGATTCCAGAAACGGCCGCGTGCGCGCCGGGCGCACGTTGGCGTACAGGTCCAGCCCGATGCGAAAACCGGCCGAGACATTGCGCCCGCCTTTCTCGGGCGCCGGGTAGTCGGCATGCGACTGCGTGCCCAGGATCACGCCACTGGCGCCGCGGGCGCGCTGCAAGACTTCGTCGCGCAGCGTGGTGCCGTGCTTGGCCAAGCTGGCGAAGCCCACCTCGTCAAACTCGAAACTCAAGCCCAGGCCACGCGCGCTGTTGGCGGCATGCAGCACGGCCAGCGCGGCGGCAACGATTTCGGGGCCGATGCCGTCACCCGGCAAGACAAGCAGGTTCATGTTCAGCTCCAGTCAAACGCCGGGCACGGTATCGCTTGGCGCGGCCTCACTGCCGCCCATTTCGGCACGGCCCATGCCGGCGCCGTCCACTTCTTGCGCGGGCGCCAGGGTCACGGTCACCTTGAGCAGGGTGCCGGTGAATTCAAACGGCGCGGCGTAGTGCGACACCGGGCTGCCGCGGTCGCGCCCGTTGTCCAGGCCCGCCTGCTCCTCTTTGCCATGCCAGGCTAGGCGCCAGCGAGGCGTGTGGCGGGGCCACACAACGAGCTGGCAACGACGCCCGGCATGGCAAAGCGTCCCGGCCCTCCGGGTTGGGTCTGCAAAGGGGCTGATCCGTCGTTGCAAAGCCTCGCTGTGCCGCCTGGCACAGCTGCGTTTTGCGCCTAGGCTGAGCCCCTTTGCAGGCTCAACGCGGGTCCGACCCCAAGCCCGACAGCCTCCCACCGTCCCGCCTTCCTGGCTGGCGCCGTTGTCGCTGAGCACCGCCACCAAAGTGTCTTCGGCCAGGCCGCTGGCGTGCAAATTCGCCATCAAGCGGCCAATTTGCGCGTCGGCATGCTCCAGCATCGCGGCGTAGGCGGCTTGCAGGCGGGTGAACAGGCGTTGCTCGTCGGCGCTCAAGTCGGCCCAGGCTTTCACGCCGTCGTTGCGCGGCGGCAGTTCGGTGCCGGGGGGCACGATTCCAAGTTCGATTTGCCGCGCTAACCGCTCGCTGCGGTCCACATCCCAGCCGCGCGCAAAGATCGCGTCGCACTTCAGAATCAGCTCGCGCGGCGCCTGGTGGGGCGCATGGCAGGCGCCAAAGGCCAGCCAATGCAGGAACGGCGCGTCGGGCGCGGCGGCCTGGTGCTCTGAAAGATAACGGATGGATTGAGTCACCAGATCCAGACTCAGGTGGTAGCCGCTTGCATGCGAACCCGGCGCTTCGATCGACATGTTGTCGCGCACCAATTCGGGCGCGTACTGGTCGGTCTCGGCATCCATGAAGCCGTAGAAGCGGTCGAAGCCGCGGCCCAGCGGCCAGCCGTCATACGGGCCGGCCGGACCGGCTTCGCTCAGCGGCGTGACATGCCACTCGCCCACCATGGTGTTGCGCCAGCCGTGCGGGCGCAGCATCTCGGCCAGCGTGCCGGCCTCTTGGCGGATCTTGCCGCGGTAGCCCGGGTAGCCCGAATCGCAATTGGCCAGGCAGCCCATGCCCACGGCGTGGTGGTTGCGCCCGGTGAGCAAGGCCGCGCGCGTGGTGGAACACATGGCCGTGGTGTGAAAGCCCGTGTAGCGCAGGCCTTGAGCGGCCAAGGCATCAATGTTGGGCGTGTGGATGGGCGAGCCGTGACAGCCGAAGTCCGAGAAGCCGACATCGTCGAACAGGGTCAGCAGGATGCTGGGCGCACCGTTCGGGCGCTTGGGCGCGGCGGGCCAATGGGGCACCTGGGCAGCGCTGATCGACATGCTGCGCTCCGCGCTTCAAGCCGGCCAAGGCGCGGCATCAACCACCGGGAAGCTGCCGGCAAAACGGTCGAGCAGGCCGAAGAACAGCGCCAGGAGTTGGTGCTCGCCGCTGATGCGCAGCTTGCCTTCACCCACCGCCTGCGCGGGCGCCAGGCGTTGTTGC
>JANMYI010000361.1:0-3436 GCA_031381955.1 Burkholderiales bacterium | reverse complement strand
GCGAGGATGTGCGCACCTGCGGCACTTCGGCCCCAAGATGGACGACCGCGAGTGGCACCTATCGGCCCATGGCTACTGCAGCAACCGGGCGCGCCTGCCAGAGGGTCGACATCCAGCCCAATGCATGGCCGACACGCTCCTTGAGCAACGACAGGTCAGCGCCGCAAAGCGACAGGCCTGCACCCAGCCCTCGACCGGCAATCCCACGGTCGACGCCGAAAACCGGTGGCGCTGCCTGAGCGCACCGGGCAATCCCTGAAGAAACTTACTCCTCCCTACGCTTAGAGGTGTCGTACACACACAGGCGGCAGCGCAGGGCATCGACATCGACAAACGGAGCACCAACGACATGAAGCTGTCTGACTTGCTCGAAGACGCGGGTGGGGTCATTCGTGGCGTGCGGGCCTGTGGCGCCGGGACCGCTGCACTGGCAGTGCTGGCGGCAAGCTCGACGTTTGCAGGGCCGTCCGATTCGCTGCTGCTCGCGCAACTGCCAAACGTTCCAGGCGCGGTTCCAGGCGCGCGCGAACTCCAGCGCGCGGTGCGCGACGCCGAACGCACCACCCGCAACACCGAACGCCAGGCCGAGCGCACGGCGCGTGAGGGCGAACGCCGCTCCGCCGGCGAAGATCGCCGCTCCGCCCGGGACCAGCGTGAACAGAGCTGCGGGCGCATCCAGGCCTGGCTGTCAGACACCTCAGGGGTGCCGGCCGAAGTGCTCGAGCGGCGCTTCGGTGGTGGTGCGGGGCGAACCGATCCCATGGCTGCGGCGACGCAGCTGCCATACGAATCCTGGCTCTTCCAGGACGCCCGCTTTGCACCCGCCTTCGGCAAGCGCTTCGATGAAGTCCCGGCCGATGAACGTGCCGCCCTGCAACAGGCGGGCAACGGCTGCGTCTCACCGCGCAATGCGCGCGGCCAGGCCGTCAGCGACAACATGCTGTTCCTGCGCGCTTTCAATCCGCACTACCACCCCGGCTACGCCCAGGGGGTGCAGAAGATCCGCGAGGCGCAGGCGCAGATTGACAGCGCGAAGAAGGACCTGGCGCTGCTGGCGCCCGACGACGAAGGCCTGCGCCGCTACCGCGAACTGGCCGCGCAGGCAGCGCGCTTGAGCCTGTTCCTCGACGCCGAGCAACGCGGTGCGTACCAGCAGGCATTGGCACAGGCGCAGACGCGCGTCGCGCAACCCGTGCTCGCTCGGCGTGCCGGCGATGCGGTTGCACAGGCCAATGGCTACACCGGGTTGACAACGCTTGTCGAGCTGCAGTCCGAAATGGCGCGTGACGGCGGCGCCGTGCCGCCCGGCCTGCGCGAACGCCAGGCGGACATCGCGCGCGATCTGGTAACGCAAGAACGGGCGCGTGTCGATGCACTGGGGAACGGGCTGGTCGGCCTGGAGCGGGGCGTGCAGTGGCACCGCGACTACGCCACACGCTACGGCGCGAAGCTGGTGCCGGCGGTGCCGCAGCTGCGCGCAATGCTGGAGCACTTCGAGCTGCGCCGCGCAGCGATCCTCGATGCATCGCAAGCCGAAGTGGGCGCACGTATCGCGCAGGTCAAGAGCGACGGCGAGTTGCAGCAACTGGTGGCGCAATACATCCCGCTCGAATTTGACCAGCGGCATATTGGTGGCACGGCGCTGATGACACGCGTGGCGGAGCAGCGAGAGACGCTGCACAAGCGCAGCGTGATCGGCACCCAAGCGGTGGCGGCTGCACCCGCGCCGCCGGCAACGCCGGCTCAAGCAGCGAAGGCCAGGACGGCAGTTGCGCCCGCAGATGGTGGACCGTCCGAATCCGAGATGTACGACGCGTTCAACGATCTGCTGCAAGCCCAGAACGCGCAGGCCACTAACGTTGCCGAACGTTGCAACAACCGCGACTTCCGGGGCGACCCGGTGCTGGCGATGCAATGCCTGCAGTTCGCCACCGGCGTTGGCACGACGCGTGGCGGGCAAGGCGTGGTGGCGCCGCAGTTCAAGATCAGTCGCTTCGAAAGCCTGGGGTGTGAAAAGGCGCAGGGTGAAGCCGGCTTTCGCTGCGACTACATTGCCGGCATTTCCGGCAACGTGAACCTGCCGCCATCACTTGACGCGGTTGTGAAGAGCGGCAGCGTCACCAAGGCCCGCTTCGTCAAACGCGGCAACGGGTGGTTGATGCTGCCGGATCGTCCGCGCTGAGGGCGAATATTCGGCAGCGTCGCATCAACGTTCCTCGGCCGAACCTGAGCGCAGTGCGGTGCGTACGGCGTGGGCCGTGTTATCCCTTTGTTCCGGTGCGCCGGTGGGTGTTGTCGGATCTGATTCCGCGCTTCGGTTCGGGCACGAACTTGAATATTCAGCTGCACGGCAGAGCATGCTGCGCTCGATGGCGGCTGGTGCGAAACGACAGCTTGGCGCAGGCCCGCTTCATCCGCCATGGCAATGGTCGGCCAGTGCTGCCGGCCAACAACTATCGCTGAGGGCGGGCGCCGCTTCACCGCCTGGTTCGCGATGAGGCTGCGCGCGGCCGACGGCAGCTTGTACTGATCCCGCACGGCGCCCCGCCGGCTACAGCGGGGCGCCGCCTGCGGTGAGCGCGGTGCGTTCCGGTGGCCGCTCGAGGGCACCTGAAGCATGCCCACAGCGCGGGCTTATCCTCGCGCCTGCAAGACCACCCCCCAAGATCAGGAGACCGAAATGAATCGTTCAACCCAACTCACCGCAGTCGCCTGTGCTTCCTGTATTTTCGTTGGCGCAGCCGCCGCCGGCGAAGTGGAAGTGCTGCATTGGTGGACGAGCGGCGGCGAAGCCAAGGCCGCCGCCGCGCTGAAGGCCACCATGCAGGCCAAGGGCCACACCTGGAAAGACTTTGCCGTGGCCGGTGGCGGCGGTGATGCGGCGATGACGGTGCTGAAGTCGCGCGTGGTCTCCGGCAACGCACCTGCCGCGGCGCAGATCAAGGGGCCGGCGTTGCAGGAATGGGCGCGCGAAGGCGTGCTGGCCAACATGGACGCCACGGCCAAGGCCGAGAAGTGGGACGAGCTGCTGCCCAAGGGAATAGCCGACGGCCTGAAGTACAAGGGCAACTACATTGCCGCGCCGGTGAACGTGCACCGCGTGAACTGGCTCTGGGCCAACCCCGACGCCTTCAAGAAGGCCGGCGCCAAGATGCCGACCAACTGGGACGAGTTCTTCGTGGCCGCCGACAAGCTCAAGGGCGCGGGCCTGATCGCCGTGGCCCATGGCGGCCAGAACTGGCAAGACTTCACCACCTTCGAGAGCGTGGCCCTGGGCGTGGGCGGGGCTGATTTCTACAAGAAGGCCCTGGTGCAACTCGACCCGGCCGTATTGAAGAGCCCGACCATGGACAAGGTGCTCGCCACCTTCAAGCGCGTCAAGGGCTACACCGACAAGGGTGCCAACGGGCGCGACTGGAACCTGGCCACGGCCATG
>JANMYI010000298.1:0-4859 GCA_031381955.1 Burkholderiales bacterium | reverse complement strand
CGCGCCCTTTGGCCTCAACCCGAAGGGCCGGGTCCTATGGGGCACATGCGGGTGTCGCAAGTCGCTTGCGGTGAACCACACCGCGGCGCACCTTGCTCCTACGCCTGCGCCCCATGGGATCCCGGCGCAGGGCCTTCCCATTTACGGACAAGTTCTAAGGCGTCATGTGCACTGCGGCGCCGTGCCCGGGGTAGAGCTGTTCCAGCAGTTCCAGCGCCGCTGAGCGCAGCGCCGGGGTCGCGCTGGCCTGCACCACCAGCGCCAGCCAGTGCGCCGGCGCCTCGCCTTGCACCCAGTCGCCGCGGCCGCGGCCGAAGTGGGCCACGGCCAGGTAGCGCAGCAGCAGCGCCTGGCGCAGCTCCAGCAGGCCTTGTTCATTCAAGCTGACGCTGCTGTGCTCGGTGCCACGCACCAGGTTCACGCCGCGCGCCACGCCGGCCGCGCTTAAAGCGCCGATGATGCCGCCGGCCAGCGCGCCGCCGCCCAAGGTGAGCCCGCCCGTTGCGATGTCGGCCTTCAGCCCGGCCAGCGCGCCGGTGACCAGGCCACCCAGCCACGCGGCCTTGCCTTCATCCACCCGTTCTTGCACGCGCGTCAGCGGCGCCAGGCGTTCCAGGATCATGCCCTGCGCGGCGCCTTGCAGGCCGTGCAGCGCAATGAGTTGCGCCGTGGCGGCCTGCACCTCGCGGCCGATGCGTTCGGCCAGCGCTTGCTGCGCCAGCACCACGGCACCGGGCGGCGCGGCGCCCAACTTCAGGCTGCTGGCGAACTCGCGCGAACGTTCACGAAAACGTTCACGCAGGCCGGCGCCACCGGCCACGGGTTCGCGCCAGTCTTGGGCCAGGCGCATCGTCGCTTCAAGCGCCGCCATGGCTTGATCAAAGCGGGCCAGCGCCTGCGCCTGCCAGGCCTGGCGCAACCGGGCCATGGCGGGCTGGCGTTGCGGCGGCAAGGCGGCTTCAACGGCGCGCCACAGCGTCAGCTCTTGCACCCAGCAGCGCGCAAAGGCATCCATCGGCAGCACCGCCGCCACCAGCGGCCAACGCGCGAGGTGGGTGCGCCAGGCATCCAGCTCGGCGGCTTCCGCCGCCGTTTCGCGCGGCGCGCCCATCTGGTTGAGCAGCACCAGCACCGGCTTGCCTAACCATTGCAGTAACTCCATCTCGCTGGCCACATAGGCCGCCGCGGCCGGGCTTTCGGCGGCGTTGACGAGGTACAGCACGACATCGGTCTTTTCGCGCACATGGCGCAACGCCTGCTGGCTGGCCCAGAACGGGCGGTCGGTGAAACGGTCCCACACCTGGGCCAGCACCCAGCCCAGCGGCTGGCTGCTTTGGCGCATGCGCCTGGCCAGGCGGGCGCTGTCGCCGAAGCCGGGGGTGTCCCACAGGCGCAGCTCGTCGCCCATGGCGCTGCGCAGCAGGGGGTGGCCTTCGGCAAATTCGGTCACGTGCGGGGCGTCGCGCACTTCGCCCACGTCTTGCATCAGCAACGTGCGCGCCAGCGTGGTCTTGCCCACGTTGGTGTGTGAAACCAGGCTCAGGGTGATGGTGTCGGCTGTGGTCATGGGTTAGCCCCGCGCTGGAGTGCCGTGGCCGGATCTTGATCACTGAACAGGCAGACGAGGCCCTGCGCCGCGGCAAACGCTGCCCAGGCCGCGCGGCGCTGCGCCACGCGCTGCGGCAGGTGGCCGAAGCGGCGCATGAATTCATCGGCCTGCACCCACAGGCCTTGCGCGGCCAGCGGTGCTAACTGCTTGATCCAGCGGCCTTGGGCGTCGGCCTCGGGCGTGGCGTTCATGTCGACCCAGGCCAGGTGTGCTTCATCAGGGCTGCCGCGCGCTGCGCGATAGTCGTCTTCGGCACCTGCGGCGCAAACCGGTGCGACCTGCAATTGCACCGCATCACCATAGGTTGAAGCCAAGGCGGCACGCAGGGCCAACACCGCATCCGCGCCCGGCGCCATGCCGTGCGGCCAGATGCGAAAGTGGCCGGGCTGCCGCCGCGCCGCCAGCGCCAGCGCCTGGTAGTAGGGGCGGTTCAGGTTGAGCGGAAACTGCGCACGCAGGCGGTGCGCGCGCCAGGCCGATGCGCCCGCCAGCAGCAGGCGGGGCACGATCACGGCCAGCAGCAGCGTCACCGCAAGCAGGTGGATCCACGGTGCAGCGCTGCCGCCGCCCGGCGCGGCGCCTTGAAGTGGCAGCGCAGCGGGCACCGCCACGCCGCTGGCCCACGCGGCCGGCGCGAGCAAGTTGGCCAGCAGGGCCCTCACCGTGTCGGCACTCAAGAAAGTGCTGGCCCAGCCGGCGCGGTAGTCGAACACCAGGCCACGCCAGTACAGCCCAGCCAGCAGGCCCGCGGCCAGCGCTGCCGCGCCCACATGCAACGCCGTGGCGGCGCGCATCTGCCACAGCGGCGCGGCGGCACGCTGCCACAGCAGGGCAAAACTGGCGCGCACATCGGCAGCGGCCGCGCTGTTCAAGCGTGGCGCCAGCCAGGCGGCGAGCTTGCTGCGCAAGCCACCCGCGGCATGGCCGCGCAGCGCGCTGAAGGCCAGCGCGGCATAGACCACCAGGTTCCACGCCACCAGGCCCCAGAACGGCGGCGCCAGCAGGTTGATGCGCTGGCTGGTGCCGATGACGTCAGCCGCCAGCCCCAGCACCAGGCCGCCCAGCGCGGCCCACAGCGCCCAAGGGCGTGCGCGAGCGGCCAGCACGCGGGCCAAAGCCGGGTCACGCGGGCCCAGGCGTTGCCAGGCCACGCGGGCGCGTTCGGCGATGAACGCCGGCCCGGCCATGGCGCCGCTGTCACGCGCCACACGGGTGGCCCAGTCGCGGTCTTGCGCGGTCCACAGCGGGCCGTCGCGGCCCCTGGTTTCAAAGGCTTCGAGCGCCAGCACCTGCGCGGCGGTGTGCTCGTTCAACTTGCTCAGGCGCCCAGCGCCGTGGCCAATTCGTAGAAGTCAGCGGCCACCATATCAAATGCATCCGCTGCAACGGGCGGTTTGATGCGCGCCGGCCCGAATTCGGTGGCGCGGTGCACGTAGGCGGTGCGCAGGCCGCACCCGCGCGCGGCCGTCAGGTCGTTGGTGTGCGCGGCCACCATCATCAGTTCACGCGGCGCCACGCCGAGCAGCCGCGCGGCCATCAAATAGACCTCGGGGTCGGGCTTGTAGCGCTGGATGAGTTCACCCGAGAGCACGGCGTCCCACGGCAGGCCGGCATGGCGCGCCATGTTCACCAGCAAGCTGACGTTGCCGTTGGAAAGTGACGCCAATGGGTAACGCGCGCGCAAGCGGTTCATGCCGCCCACGGTATCGGGCCAGGGCAGCAGGCGGTGCCACACCAGGTTGAGCTGCTGCAACTGCGCTGCGCTCAAGGCTTGCAAGCCGAAGCGCAGCACCAGCTCATCAAGAATCTGCCGGTGCAGCGCATCAATGTTGACCCAGGCCGCGCCGGCAGCGCGGGTGCGGTCCATGGCCGGCACGTAGCCGGCGCGCCAGGCGTCGGCAAAGGCCGGCCAATCGGCTTCGATGCCAGTGGCAGCTTGCAGCATCTGGCCTTCGCGGATGATCGAGCTGCGCCAATCGACGACCGTGCCGAAGACGTCGAAGACCAGAGCCTTGGGTAGAGCTGTCAACGGACTACCCTGCGCACTGCGTGCTTCGGGATGAGCGCTTGGGAGCGGCCCGGCGCGCTCATGACAAGCCCCGCGCAATCAGGATCTTCTGCACTTCGCTGGTTCCTTCATAGATCTGGCACACCCGCACGTCGCGGTAGATGCGCTCCACGGGAAAGTCGCTCACATAGCCGTAGCCGCCGAAGACCTGGATCGCGCCCGAGCACACGGCTTCGGCCATTTCGCTGGCAAAGAGCTTGGCCATGGCGGCTTCTTTCAAGCAGGGCTGGCCGGCGTCTTTCAAACACGCGGCGTGCCAGATGAGCTGGCGCGCGGCTTCGATCTTCATGGCCATCTCGGCCAGCTTGAACTGCACCGCCTGGTGGTTGAAGATCGCCGTGCCGAAGGCTTGGCGTTCCTTGCTGTAGGCCAGCGCGGCATCAAAGGCCGCACGCGCCATGCCCACGGCCTGGCTGGCAATGCTGATGCGCCCGCCTTCCAGGCCCGACAGCGCAATCTTCAACCCCATGCCTTCTTCGCCGATGCGGTTGGCCGCCGGCACGCGGCAGTCTTCGAAGCGAATCTGCGCCGTGTCGCTGGCATGCTGGCCCAGCTTGCTTTCAATG
Organism: Burkholderiales bacterium; assembly: GCA_031381955.1. Lineage (GTDB taxonomy): Bacteria > Pseudomonadota > Gammaproteobacteria > Burkholderiales > Burkholderiaceae_C > Rubrivivax. The sequence continues at coordinate 616 of JANMYI010000298.1, read as the reverse complement.
CGCGCCACCTCATAACCGGGCGTTGCAGTGGGCACGATGAAGGCGCTGATGCCGCGCTTGCCGGCCGACTTGTCCGTCACGGCCATGACGATGGCCACGCTGCCGTTCTTGCCGCTGGTGATGAACTGCTTCACGCCGTTGAGCACGTAGTCATCGCCGTCTCGCACGGCGGTGGTCTTCAGCCCGTCGGCCTGCGAGCCGACTTGCGGCTCGGTGAGGCAAAACGCGCCGAGCATGTCGCCTTGAGCCAGCGGTTTGAGGAAGCGCTCTTTCTGATCGGCATTGCCGAAGGCCATGAGGATGGAACACACCGGGCAGTTGTTGACGCTCAGGATGGTGCTGGTGGCACCGTCGCCCGCGGCCACTTCTTAAATTAACACCGCCACGGCAAGATAGTCCAACCCGGCGCCGCCCCACTCGGGCGGCACGGCCACGCCGTAGCAGCCCAGCGCGGCCAGGCCGCGCAGCGCCGCAGCGGGGAATTCGCAAGTCTTGTCCCACTGCGCAGCGAAGGGCGCCACTTGCTCGCGCACATAGACACGCACCGTGTCTTGCACGGCGCGATGGTCTTCGCTCAGCAGCATGGCGGCCGCGAGATCAAGGCATGACGGTGAAG
>JANMYI010000235.1:0-4834 GCA_031381955.1 Burkholderiales bacterium | reverse complement strand
ATCGTTCCCGGCTACGGCCTGGCCGTGGCGCGGGCCCAGCATGCGGTGAAGGAACTGGCCACCAAGCTCATCGCCAAGGGCATCACGGTCAAGTACGCCATCCACCCCGTGGCCGGGCGCATGCCGGGCCACATGAACGTGTTGCTGGCCGAGGCCGAAGTGCCGTACGACCAGGTCTTCGAGATGGAAGACATCAACGGCGAATTCGGCCAGGTTGACGTGGCCATCATCCTGGGCGCGAACGATGTCGTGAACCCGGCCGCGCACACCAAGGGCAGCGCCATCTACGGCATGCCCATCCTCGAGGCCTACAAGGCCAAGACGGTGATCGTCAACAAGCGCAGCATGGCTTCGGGCTACGCCGGGCTGGACAACGAACTGTTCTACATGGACAAGACCATGATGGTCTTTGGCGACGCGAAGAAGGTAGTCGAGGCGATGGTGAAGGCGGTGGAGTAGGGCTCGGGCTTGTTTGAGGGAAGCCTGTGAATGTGAAATAGCGGCTCTCGCTATTTCAGCTTGCTTTATCCGGCTTTGACAGGCCATCAATTTCAGCAGCAGCGGCAATTTGTAATACACTGGCGTCGAATCGTGTATTACTTCATGGAGCCACCATGACGCTGACCGTTCGATTGCAACCGGCACTCGAATCTGCGCTCGAATTGCACTGCGCCGAGCGCGGCGTGACCAAGAGCCTGGTGGTGCAACAAGTGCTGGCCGAGTACCTGGTGCGCCCGGACGCAAAGCGTTCGCGCCGCGTTGCTGCGCCCGCGCAACCGGCCGAGCCCAGTGCCAACTACCGTGCTTTCGAAGCCCTGGGGCTGATCGGCTGCGTGGAAGGCGTCGGCCCTGCCGACAAGGCGGGGGTGCGAGCGGCCATCCGCAGCAGGTTCGAGGCCAAACGGGCCGTGCGCGAGGCGCGCACCACTGAGGCGTTGGCCACCAAGCCGGCGACCAGCCCGAAGCGTCGCGTCGCCCGATGACGGGCCCCACGCGCAGCGCAAGCGGCGACGCCCGGTCGCAGCCGCCGCGCGATGCGGTCTTGATCGACACCGGTTTCCTGGTGGCATTGTTCGATCGCCGCGAGCGGCTCCATGCGTCGGCCAGCGCCTGGTTGAGCGCCGAGCGGCGAGCGCTGTGGACCGTGCCGTCGGTCGTCGTGGAGGCAGCGCACTTCCTCCCCGGCAGGCCGCGCGTGGCCTTGGCCCGGGCCGCATCCACCGGTGTCGTACATGTGGCCGTGCCCGACGCTGCGGCCTATGGCCGCGTCGCGGTGCTTCTGGAGCGCTATGCCGACCTCGACCCCGATTGGGCCGACGCCGAACTTGTGTGGCTGGCCGAGACGGCAGGCATCGCCAGCGTCGCCACGCTAGCCCGCGCCGACTTCAGCGTCTATCGCCTCAACGGCCGGCGCGCGTTCGACATCGTCTGGCCGCGCTGAGCCATGCCCACGCTCGACTGGCTCAACCGCGAAGACGCCTTTCGCCTCGCCGCGCGCGTGCCCACGCGCGTGCTGCGGCCCCATGCGCGGGCACCCGCCGCGGTCGGCGATGCGCTTGCGGCCCACGGCAACCTGCTCGTTCAGGGCGACAACCTGGAAGCGCTAAAGGCCCTGCTGCCGTTCTACCGCGGCCGGGTGAAGTGCATCTTCATCGACCCACCCCTACAACACCAAGAGCGCGTTTGAAGCGCGTTTGAACATTACGACGACAACCTGGAACACAGCCAGTGGCTGACGCTGATGCTGCCACGGCTGCAACTGTTGAGGGAACTGTTGAGCGATGACGGGTCGATCTGGGTCACCATCGATGACAACGAGGGGCATTACCTCAAGGTGTTGATGGATGAGGTGTTTGGGCGCAAGGCATTTGTGTCGACGGTCGTCTGGGAGAACTTCTACGGGCGCAGTAATGCCGCCGCGATTTCGCCGGCACACAACTACATCCATTGATGCCCGCCTCGGCGACGACTGGAAGCACGTACGGAGGCTCTTGCCTCGCACCGGCAAGAGCGCCGAGAAGTACACGAACCCAAACAATGACCCGCGCGGGCCGTGGCGGCTAGGTCCGATATTTGCGCCGGAGGAACGTCATGACAGACTCATGCATTCCGTCACCACTCCTGCCGGCCGATCCGTCTCTCCACCAAAGGGAAGTCATTAAGCACAGTAAGAAGAAGCTGAAGCCGGGCCGAACCAGGGTGCGTACATCCGCCCCATCGTGCTGCTGCAAGCGCAGAACAGCACCGAGCTGGTGAACGTGGAGGTGCTGCGTGCCCACCTCGTTGATGAGCTGCACATTCCGCCTGAACAGGTGAAGGTGGCCACCGGCACGCTGCGTGAGCTGGACGGGCTCGATCTTTCCAGCCGCGCTTGCCCGGTGCGCTTCATCGTCACCGTGCAAGCCTTGCGCGAGGGCTGGGACTGCCCGTTTGCGTACATTCTGTGTTCAGTGCAAAGCATTCGCTCGGCCACGGCGGTGGAGCAGTTGCTGGGCCGCGTGCTGCGCATGCCCTATGCCACGCTGCGCAGCCGGCCAGCGCTGAACAAGGCCTATGCCCATGTGACTGAAACCGAAACCGCCAGGCCGCCAATGCGCTGGCCGACCGGCTGATCGACGGCATGGGCTTCGACCCGTTGGACATCGCGTCAATGACCGCCCCGCAATTGCCGCTGGGCTTTGCGCGCGACGACGGGCCGCTGTTTGCCGGCGTGGCGAACGCGCTCGTGCTGCCGGCATTGATGGTTGAGATGCCTGCCGGCAAACCGCTGCCGCAGGCCGTGGCCGAAGCTGTGGCGCAGGGCGTTGCGACGATCATCACCGACGGCGGACGCCAGCGGATTCAAGTGCGCGGCGCGGTCGGCGAGTCATTGGCCACTGAGCTGGTCGCGGCGCAGCGCGGCAAGCAGCGCGAGCAGGTGACGCAGCAGATCGAGCGCCACAACGCTCTGGTGAACGCTGCGCTGGCCCCTTGTCACCGCGGCGAACGCTTCGCGCCGGTGCCACGCCTGTGCTACCGCGCGGCGGACGCACAGGGTGAGCTGCAATTGCTGGAACGCGAGGCCGTGACCAGCGAAGGCGAGCTGAACCTGCTGGCGCAGCCGGTTGCGCTGCCCGGTTTCCAGATGGCCGAACAGGGCACGCTGTGGGAGGTGTACCTTGACGGCCAGCGCCTGCGCGTCGGCCGTGGCGATGCGACGCAATTGCCGCTTGATGGCGTGCATTCAACGATCAGCGCGCAAGACCTGGCGCGTTGGCTGGCAGATGAGTTGCAACACCAGGCGCGAAACGCTGCGGTCGACGTGCCGCCGGCGCATTTGCGCGCGTTCGTGTTGGCCACCGTGTGGCACCTGTTGCACGACCAGCGCATTCCACTTGAGCAGTTGGCGCGGCAGCAGTACCCGTTGGTGCAACGCCTGGCAGCGCGCATAGCGGAATTGCGCGATCGTTCAACCCAGGTTGCGTTCATGCAACTTGTGTTGGACGCCGGCTGGGCCATCGAGACCAGCGCAGAACACAGCTTCAAATTCGACCCCGGTTGCTACCCCGTGTCCGCGAACAAGTGCTATCGCGGCAAGTGGCGCTTCGACAAGCACTTCTACCCCATGCAGCACGATCTGGAGGACGGCAGCGAGGAAATGCGTTGCGCCGTGGCCATCGACGGCCACCCCAAGATCGCGCGCTGGGTGCGCAACATCGACTCCGACCCGGTGGCGGGCTTCTGGCTGCCCATTTCAAGCGGCCGCTTCTACCCGGACTTCGTGTGCGAACTGACTGACGGGCGCCTGTTCGTTGTTGAATACAAAGGCGAGCACCTGCGCGGCGTGCCCAAGGAAATCGAGAAAGGCCAAGTCGGCCGCGTCTGGGCCGAACGCAGCTACGGGCACTGTCTGTTTGCCATGGTGTTCAAGCTGGAACGCGGCATGAACGTGGCGCAGCAACTTGACGCTGCGCTGAGCTGAACCGGCCGCGCTCGTTCGCTGAACGCGCGCGGCCCATAACACCCTGCTTCAACGGCGCCGCGCGCGCTTGGCCACGCCCAGCAGGCCAAGCAGGCCCAGCCCCATGAGCGCCGTGGTCGAAGGCTCGGGAATGGCCGGCGGCACACCGCCGCCCACATCACCCGAGACATCGGAGCTGGCGATGACGATGTTGTCGAACGCCGCATAGCCTGCCATGCCCGTGCCGGCGCGCAGATCAAACACCACGGTGACACGCCCGTTGGTGTTGCCGGAGGTGGACAGCGGCACGGTGCGGTTGTCCCAGCCCAAGGTGGTGGTGCTGGCGATGACGTTGCCTGTCATCGCCGCCGTCGACAGTTGGGTGCCCGGGCTGCCCAGGTTGAAGGTGCCGACGGGCGTGTCGTACAGGCGCAGGTCGAAGATCGGCCTCTGGCCGGCAAAGCCGAACGGGCCGCCGCAAAGGGGGCAGGCCACGGGGCCCATGCCGGCAAAGTCCATCATCACATTCACGAAGCTCAGGCTGCCGACGTTGAAGGTGAGCGAGAGCAGGTCGTTCTGCGCCGCCGAGAGCATGCCCAGCGTGTAGGCGCCGCCGGTGCCCGATGGGTCGCTGTAGTTGGCGTTGCCGGCAACCTTGATGGTCTCGACGGTGAAGGTTTGCTGGAAGGCCGAGCCATACAACGAGTTGACCTGCGCAAAACTGATCTGCGTGCCGTTGCCGCTTTGATCCGTCCAGCCCACGGGCGAATTGAAGTCGTTTTGATAAACGATGGTGGCGGCCTGGGCCGCGCCGGCGAGCAGCGCGGCCAGTGCGATGGCGGTGGGAATGAGTTTCATGGGTGATGCCTTTCAGGCCATGGCGGCCAATGCGTT
>JANMYI010000222.1:0-15953 GCA_031381955.1 Burkholderiales bacterium | reverse complement strand
GTTGAGGATCAATTGCCTGACCAGGCGCGGCTGGCGCGCGATCAGCTCGATGGCGGCGCTGCCCCCCATTGACGATCCCAAGATGGACACCGGCTTGGCCCCCAGGTGCAGCACCATCTGGCGCAGTTGCTCGGCGTAGGTGGCCAGCGAATAGTCCTCTTGCGCCGCCAGCCAGCCCGAGCGGCCGCGCCCCAGCCAGTCCATGCAAATCACGCGCCGGCTTTCTTGCAGGTCTGAAGCCAGGTAGTGAAAGCGCGTGGCCACGTTGGCCACGCCGCCGGCACACAAGAGCACCGGCGCATCGGCCGGCCCCCACTCGGTGTAGGCCACCGTGGCGGCGTAGGGCTTGCGCAGGCGCAGCGGGGTGCCGGGCTGCAAGCGCGTGGGGTGTTGGTAATCGAAGTGGCCACTGCGGAACTGGCCGTGAAAGCGGCCGACCACGCGGCTGGCCAGGGCCATGTAGTCAATCCAGCTGTTCACGATGCGGCGCCGGCCGGCCAGTGGCGGCTCCCAGGCGACGTCGATCAACTCACCCGGAACGGTATCGCCCAGGGCTTGCTCGCGCTCAACAAGCTTGAACACCGGCTTCATGGGCTGCCCAGAAGCAACGAGCGCTGGTCGTCGGCGGCTTGGCCAGGTGCCGTTCCCACTTGCGCAATTCGAACCCGCATACATCCGCCCCTTGTTAGCTGCCTTTTTTGTGGCCAGCCCGAGCGGTATCGGCACGGCCACGGCGCGGCTTGAAGGGCAAACGCTGACCAATTCGAATGATTCAACCCCGGCGTGCCGGATTAAGGTCTCGCCCAGGTTGGCCGAAAAGGCAGGAACTGTCGGGTCACCCGTGTGGCGGCCCGGCGCTGGAGCACGAACGATGAATTCGACAAGAGGCCGGATGGTGGCGGTGGCCGTGGTGGTCTGCGGCTTCGCCGTGGGCATGGCCGGCCTGCTGAACTACTTCAAATACCGGAGTATTTCGAACCGGCTGGTCACCGAGCGCCTGGTCGTGACCGGCAAGGCGGTGGAGAACACCATCCAAAGCGCGCTCGAGCTGGGCCTGCAATTCGCCGACATCGCCACGCTGCCAGGCACCCTGGACCGCGAGCGCAGCACCGACCAGTTGATCGAAGGCATCGACGTCTTCGACATCGACGGCACGATGCTGTACAGCACGGATCGGCTGCGCGCTGCGCGCCCCATCCCCGCCAGTTGGCTGGCGGCGGCCAAGAAGGCGGGCAGCGAAAACTGGTTCGCCGAAGACGACCAGCAGGCCGCTGCCGGCATTTCCGTGAAGAACAATTTCGGCCTGACCATCGGCTACCTCGCGCTGCGCTACTCGGGTGAGCGTGTGCGCGACGCGGCCTACGTCGTGGGCAAAGAGCTGGCGCTGTCGACCCTGCTCATGTTCGTGGTCTCGTCGGCGCTGTCGGCACTGGCTTTGTTGGCCGTGATGAACCGGCTCAGTTTGGATGTCGGCAACGTCGAAGCGGCGCTGCGCACAGGCGAAGGTTCGCTGGCGTATGTGAAGGCCCTGCGTGGCCCGTTTGGCGAGGCCCTGCGGCAATTCGCCAAGACCACTCGTCAAACCCATGCGCGGCTGGCTGAACTGCGCACTCAACTGCAGCGCGGGGCGGGGCCATGAGACACCCTGTGTCAACCCCCGTGCAGCGGGCCGTGTACCCACGCGACGAGGGGCAGTCATGAGCACCAGTTACCTGCGCAGCATCTACCTGCGCCTGGCCGGCGTGGTGACGCTGGTGGTGATGCTGGCGCTGGCGGCCAACGCGTTCTTGTCGCACCGCATCTTCGAGCGCGCCCTGGCGCCGCAAATGGCCAGCAAGGTGGGCAGCGTCGGCGCGTCGATCCGCGGCCTGGTGTTCAAGGCGGTGGCCAACGGTGTGGAGTTTCGCGAACTCTACGGCGTGACCGATCGGTTCAAGGAGATCAAGGAAGAAGTCCCTGAAATCTCGTACATCGCGATCACCGATCCCGCGGGCACGATCTTGCATCGCAGCACGTCCGAGCCCAGTGGCGCGGCCGAGCACTTCCGCAGCCCCGCCGTGCTGCAATTGCTGTCCACACCCGGCGAAGTGGCGCCGGTGTCGCGGGTGGGCGGCACATACATGGTGTCGATGCCCATCGCCTCGGCCGACAAGGCCCTGGGCGTGTTGCACCTGGGCGTGAACGTCAGCTTTGTCGACGACATCGTGCTGGACATGTTGTACGACGTGATCGTGGTGCTGGTGGTGACGCTGTTCTTCACCTTCGAGCTGTTGCACTACATCGCCGGGGCCAAGCTGGAGGCCTCGTTGCGCCACTTGGGTGAAACCTTCGAACGCGGCGCCACGGGGGACTTCAGGCCCCGCAGCGGCCCGCGCGGCGGCCAGGCCTTCGGCGGTTTGGTGCAGCTGTTGGAGGCAACCTTGGCGCGCGTCAACGACGGTCATGCGGCATTGGCACGCGCCATCGAAAGCGGCCGCAGTGTGCCGGCGCACGAACGATCGTTGGGCCTGACCGCGGCGCACAACGGTGCGCGCGAACTCGCACTGCGCTTGCGCTTCGGCGCCGAGCCGGCCGAAACGCGCTCAGACGACAGCCAGCTCAGCAAGATTCGCGCGCCGCTGTTCGTGTTCATCCTGGCCGAGGAATTGACGCGCTCGTTCTTGCCGGCGTTCAGCCAGGAGCTGATGACGCCGGTCAGCGGGCTGGCGCCGCAGTTCGTGATCGGGCTGCCGATCACGCTGTTCATGTTGATCGTGGCGCTCAGCCAGCCGGCCTTTGGTGTGCTGTGCGAGCGCCAGGGCCACAAGCGCCTGATGCTCATTGGCGCGACCATTGCCGCGGTGGGTTTTCTGGGCACGGCCACCTCGGGCTCGGTGTTGGACTTGATGCTGTGGCGTTCGCTGTGCGCGGTGGGCTATGCCATGGTCTTTGTTGCCGGCCAGGCCTTTGTGCTGGATCACGCCACGCCGGCCAATCGAGCCAGGAGTTTCGCGCTCTTCGTGGGCGCCATCATGGCCGCCACGATCTGTGGCCCGTCGATCGGCGGCATCCTGGCCGACAACATCGGCGTGCGCCCCGCGTTCGTGATCGCCGGCCTGCTGGCCGCCGGCTCGCTGTGGGTGATTCGTGAGTTGCCCGATCGCGCCGTGGCCGCCGCCGGCAAGCCCGTGGCACGCATGCCCAAGCTGCGCGAGATTGGCGCGTTGATGATGAATCGGCGCTTCATGACCATGACCGGCCTGGCCGCCATGCCGGCCAAGATGCTGCTCACCGGCGTGTGCTTCTACCTGGTGCCGCTGTATGTGTTAACGATTGGCAGCAGCCAGTCAATGGCTGGGCGCATCTTGATGACCTATGCCACCGTGATGGTGGTGCTGGCGCCCGTGACCGCCGCGCTGGCCACCAACCGGGAGCGCATGCATTGGCTGGTGGGGGGTGGGCTGTTGATCTCCGGCGTGGGCGGCATGCTGCTGCTGGCCGGCGGCAGCCTGGTGTGGATTTTCTTCGCGGTGATTCTGATCGGGCTGGGGCAGTCGGCGTCGATTTCGGCGCAAAGCGCGCTCGTCAGCGAGCACTGCGAAGCGGAAGTGGCGCAACTTGGGGAAGGCGTGGTCTACGGCGTCTACCGCTTGCTCGAGCGCTTTGGCAATGCGCTGGGGCCGATGATCGCTGCCGGCCTGGTCATGTTTGTGGGTTACCGATCAAGCTTTGCGGTCATCGGCGGCCTGGTGTTTCTTTGTGGCATTGGGTTCCTGCTGGCCACGCGCCGCATGGATGAGCCAGCGCTGGTGACTGCATGACAACGATCTGGGAGTATTGCGCGTGAACTTCAACACCAACCGCCGTGACTGGCTCGCCGCCGCCGTGGCGGCAGCATTGCCCGGCACGCTTTGGGCGCAGGCCGCCGCGCCCGCCAAACCCGGCAAGGCGTTCAGGATCTACGCCATCACCTTTCGCGGCATGACCGACGTGGAGAAGGGCTTCCAGGAATACTTCACCTCGCGCAAGCTGCCGGTGCAGATCGTCTTTCGCGACATGAATCGCGACCCCGCCCGGCTGCCCGGCTTCCTCGAAGAGATCCGTGCCACCAAGCCGGACCTGATCTACACCTGGGGCACCTCGGTGACCTTGGGCGTGGTGGGCCCCTACGATGGTGTGATCGCCGGCCAGCACATCACCGACATTCCGGTGGTCTTCACCATGGTGGCCTCACCCACCTTGGCCAAGATCGTGCCGGATCTGATCAAACCCGGGCGCAACGTCACCGGCGTGACCCATGTCGGCCCCACCGAAGCACAGATCAAGGCCATGGCGGCCTACCGGCCCTTCAAGACCCTGGGCATCCTGTACACGCCCACCGAGCGCAACTCGGTGGTCGTGCTCGAGGACGTGCGGCGACTGGGGCGCGAGGGCGGGTTCCACACCGTCGAACGCACCTTCCGCCTGGATGCCCAACGCAAGCCCATTGCCGACGGCGCCGCCGACCTGGTGCGCGAGCTGAAGGAAGCCGGTGCCCAGTGGTTGTATTTGCCGCCCGACAGTTTCCTGGGCACGCTGGCCGAGAACACCGTCATTCCGGCAGCGATGCAATTGGGTTTGCCCACCTTCGCCTCGACCGAACAACTGATGCAGGCCGGCGCGTTGTCCGGGCTGGTCAGCCGCTACTTCAATGTCGGCCAGTTCACGGCCCACAAGGCCGAGCAGATCTTGCTGGGCAAGCAGGACGCATCAACGATTCCCATCGAGACGCTGAAACGCTTCTCGTACCAGATTCGAATGCCCGCAGCGCACAAGTTGAACCTGCCCCCGCCGCTGCCGATGCTCAGCTACGCCGAGCTGATCACGACCGCAGCCACGCCGCAGTAAGGTGTCAAGGCGCGTGGCCGGCTGCAAGCAACGCTCAGCCGGCCGCGATCTCGTGCCGCACGGTCAGCGGCCCCAGCCGTTCCTGCACCGCTTGCGCCAGCGCCTGCGCCGTGCTGCCCACCGCGCCGCGCAATGACACGCTGATCACCTGGCCGTGGCTGGCATGCGGCAGCACCGCGCAATCCACCGCCAGCCCTTGCAGCAGCTTGCGCGCCACGCGGGCGATGGCATCGATGCGCAACGCCGGCTTGAAGATCTTGCCCACCGCGGTGAGCGGCATGGTGTCTAAAACATGCAGTTCAACCGGAACGGCAGCCCGCTCGGGCGTGTGTTCGCGCAGGTAGGCGATCACCTCGGCCGGGTTGATGGTCATGCCCGGCTTGGCCTGCACATAGGCCACCGGCAGCTCGCCGGCATAGGCATCGGGCTGGCCCACCAGCGCGGCCACCGCCACGGCAGGGTGGCGGTAGAGCAGCTCTTCCAGCGGCGCGGGGTCGATGTTGTGGCCGCCGCGGATGATCAGGTCTTTGGCGCGGCCGGTGATCCAGAGCTGGCCTTGGGCATCGAGCCGGCCCAAATCGCCTGAATTGACCCAGCCCGGTTCCACGAACGCGGTGCGGTTGTGCTGCGCGCTCAGGTAGCCGCCAAACACGCCCGGCCCGGCCATGGCCACCACGCCGATCTCATCGGCCGCGCAGTCGCCCGCATAGCGGCCCTCGGCATCGAGCTTCACCACCCGGGTGGCCGAGTACGGCAAGGCCCGGCCCACCGTGCCGGGCGTGCGCGGCATGTTCGGGTAGCCCATGGTGTGCACGCTGGCGGTTTCGGTCATGCCGTAGACCTCGAGCACCGGCAATTTCAGTTCGTTCTCATAAACCTGGATCACCGCCACAGGAATGGCCGCACCGCCACCCGATGCGCGTTGCAGGCTCGACAGATCGGCGCCTGCGCGCGGCACCTGCAAGGCCGCGGCCAGCACCGTGGGCACGCCGCCCAGCACGGCGGGCCGATAGCGATCGACCAGCTTCCACACATTGCGCACGGCGCGCGGGTCGCGCCAGCCGGCTGCACCCAGCACCACCAGCGTGCCGCCATTGGCCAGAACGGACAGGCCCTGCGTGAGCGCGCCGCCCACATGGAACAGCGGCAGGCCAAACAGGATCGGCCGGCCGGTTTCGGCAATGCCCATGATGCGCAAGCCCCAGGCTTGATAGACCTGGTTGGCATGCGTGTGGCGCACCAACTTGGGCGTGCCGGTGGTGCCGCCGGTGTGGAAGTAACCGGCGAGATCACTGGCGGCAATGTGGCGGCCGCTCACCAGGTGGTCGGTGGGCTGGCGGTTCAGCAGTTCGTCGAAGTCCAGCGCCACATCAGCCGGCACCACGCCGCCGCCCACCACCAGCACCTGCTCAAGCAGTGGCAGCTCGTGGCGAATCGCCATCACCTTGTCCCAGATGTCCGAGCCTTCGGTGGGCCCCAGCGTGACCAGCACCTTGGTGCCCGCGGCGCGCAAGATCTCAGCCAACTGCGCGGCCGACAGCATCGGGTTCACCGGGTTGGCCACGCCCGCGGCCTGGGCGCCGAACAGCGCCACGAAGGCCTGCGGCAGCAGCGGCAACAGCAGGCTCACCACGCCGTCCGCCCCCACGCCCAGGCGGTGGAACAGGTTGCCGGCCTGCGTGACGCGGGCCATGAACGCGGCGTGGCTCAGTGTGAGCGGCGCTTCGTCCGGGCTCGCGTTGGGCAGGAAGTGAAGGGCCGGCGCCTGGGGATTCAGCGCGGCGCCGATCTGCAAGGCCTGGTAGGTGCTCTGCGCGGCGACCCGGTCTTCCCAGCGCGCCGTGGCCTCGAAAGCGGCCACATCGGCGGGCGTGGCCAGGCGTGGCAATTCGGCGCCGATGAGGCGGTCCAGCGGGTGGGCGGGGGTGGGCATCGGGTTGATCCTGGCGGCTGCGGTGCGCAGGAATCTAGGTCGCTTCAGGCGGCCCTGGCAGCGGTCAAACCCGGTGCCAGGGCAAAAGAAAACGGCGCCGCGGGTTTGCACCCGCTGCGCCGTTCACGGCACGCTCAGGTCAAAAAGATCAAAGACGCTCAAACACCGCCGCAATGCCCTGGCCGCCGCCAATGCACATGGTCACCAGCGCATAGCGCCCGCCGGTGCGGTGCAGCTCGTAAATGGCCTTGGTGGCGATGAACGCGCCCGAGCAGCCAATGGGGTGGCCCAGCGCAATGGCGCCGCCGTTCGGGTTGGTCTTGGCCGGGTCGAGTTCCAGCCCGCGCGTCACCGCTATCGCCTGCGCCGCGAAGGCTTCGTTGCTCTCCACCACATCCATCTGGCTCACGCTCAAACCGGCCTTCTTCAGCGCCAGGCGTGAAGCCGGGATCGGGCCTTCGCCCATGATTTCATTGGGCACACCGGCCACGGCATACGACACCAGCCGGGCCATCGGCTTGTGGCCATGCGACGCGGCCACGGCCGCATCGGCCAACACAAAGAAGGCCGCGCCGTCGTTGATGCCCGAGGCATTGCCGGCGGTAACGGTGCCGTCTTTCTTGAACGCCGGCTTCAACTTGGCCAGAGACTCCATGGTGGTGCTGGCCTTCACGTATTCGTCGGTATCGAAGACCACGTCGCCCTTCTTGGTTTGCTTGATGATGGGCACGATCTGCGTCTTGAACCGGCCTTCGGCAATCGCCGCCGCGGCGCGGCGCTGTGACTCAACGGCCAGCGCGTCTTGCTGCTCGCGCGTGATGCCCCATTTGGCGGCCAGGTTCTCGGCCGTGATGCCCATGTGGCCGACGCCGAACGGGTCCGTCAACGTGGCCACCATCATGTCCACCAGCTTGGTGTCGCCCATGCGCGCGCCGGTGCGCATGGCGGTTGACAAGTAGCCGCCGCGGCTCATGTTCTCCACCCCGCCGCCCACGCCGTAATCGCAATCGCCCAGCAAGATGTTCTGCGCCGTGGTCACGATGCCTTGCAGGCCCGAGGAACACAGGCGATTCACGCTCATGGCCACGCTGTCCATCGGCAGCCCGGCCTGGATGGCGGCCACCCGCGCCACATAGGGGAAGCGGCTTTCGGTGGGAATGGTGTTGCCCACGGTCACGTAGTTGATCACCTTCGGGTCCACGCCCGAGCGTTTCACCGCTTCCTTCATCACCACGCCGGCCAGTTCCGCCGGCTCCATGTCGGCCAGGGCGCCGCCAAAACTGCCGATCGCCGAACGGGCGATGCCCAATACCACCACATCACGCTTGCTCATGTCGTCTCTCCTTGCCCGCGGGCATCAAAAAGTAAAAAAACCAAGGGCCGATGGGCGAAAGATAGCAGGGTGGGCTAAAGCTGGGCTGACAGGGGGCAATCCGCACAGGCCTCGGCAAGCCAGCAGAATGGCGCCCGCCCTGGCCAGCGCGCCCAAACACCTGCCTTCGACAATGACTTTTTTCCGCCAGTTTCTGCTGACCTGCCTGGGCCTGACGCTCGGCCAGGAATTTGCTGCCGCCACGACGCTGCCGCCTGGCGCTTGTGGCGAAGGCGATGGCGATGGGCAGCCTGTCATCCAGGCTGCCATGCCGCCCCTTGTGCCGGCGCAGGCGCATTGGCTCAGCCGCGGGCTGATCGTCTGGCCGGGTCTGGCACTGCCTGCCGGGGGGCGCTTCCTGTTGGCGCATTCGCCCACTGCGCCTTTGCCAGTGGTGCGCGGCTTGCACCTGGCTCGCGCGGTGCAGCGCCTACCCTTGAAGGTGGTGACGCAGCCACTGCCCCCAACCCTGGCCGAGCGCTTCAAATGGCTGGCGCCCGGGCCCTTCTTGGCATTGGCGGTGGCTGAGCAACGTCAGGTCAAGTCCTTGCTTCGACGGCAGCTACACGTGCTGGCTGTGGACGAACAGGGGCGTGTGCTGCACGCCGCGGCGCTGCAACTGCCCGGTGTGCTGGACGAGGTATATGCCGCGGCGCAAACGCTGCCTGACCTTGGCGCCACGGCCGTGCGCACGCAGGCGCGCTTCGTGTTGTGGGCACCCACGGCACGCGCGGTCTGGCTGTGCCTGCATGGCAGCACAGCGCAACGTGCCCCCGCGGCCCGGGCACTGCGCTTCGACTCCCGCACGGGCGCCTGGCAGCGCACCGTGCCGGGCGATCTGGCTGGCCGCAGCTACACCTATTTGGTGGACGTGTACGTGCCCGGCGTGGGCCGCGTGCTCAACCGGGTGACTGACCCGTACTCAGCGAGCCTGACTGCCGACTCCAAGCGCAGCGTGGTGCTCGACCTGAACGACCCGGCCACCCACCCCCCGGGCTGGCAGCGGGCCATTCGCCCGGCGCCGCTGCCCAGTGCAACGGATCAGATGATTTACGAGTTGCATGTGCGTGACTTCTCGGCCTTTGATGAAACGGTGCCGCCTGCGCTGCGCGGCAAGTACCTGGCCTTCACACAGGGTGCCTCGAACGGCATGCGCCACCTGAAAGCACTGGCCGCTGCCGGCATGACCCACGTTCACCTGCTGCCGATCTTTGACTTTGCCACCGTGCCTGAATCGCATCAGGTCACGCCAAGCGTTAGCGGCCCGCCCGACGGCACGGTGCAGCAAGAAGCGGTGGTGGCCACCAAGGAGCGCGACGCCTACAACTGGGGCTACGACCCGCTGCACTTCAACGCCCCCGAAGGCAGCTACGCCAGCAACGCTGAAGACGGCGCGGTGCGCGTGCGCGAACTGCGCGCCATGGTGATGGCCCTGCACGCCGCCGGCCTGCGGGTGGGCATGGATGTGGTCTACAACCACCTGTCGGCCAGTGGCCAGCACCAGCACTCGGTGCTCGACCGCATCGTGCCCGGCTACTACCACCGCCTCGATGCGAACGGCAAGGTCGAAACGTCAACCTGCTGCGCCAACAGCGCCACCGAACACCGCATGATGGCCAAGCTGATGATTGATTCAGCCATGCACTGGGTGCGCCACTATCGCATCGATGCGTTTCGCTTCGACCTGATGGGCCACCAGCCGCGCGCGGCGATGGTGCAGCTGCAAGCGGCGGTGGACAAAGCCGCCGGCCGGCGCGTGCACCTCATCGGCGAGGGCTGGAATTTTGGCGAGGTGGCCGATGGCGCACGCTTCGTGCAGGCCTCGCAGCGCTCGCTGAACGGCAGCGGCATCGCCACCTTCAGCGACCGTGGGCGCGACGCCGTGCGCGGCGGCGGCGCAGGCGACGACGGTGCGGCGCAGCTTGAACGACAAGGTTATGTGAACGGTTTGTTCCATGACGCCAACGAAGCCGCCAACAGCGCCACAACCGGCCAGGCCACGGTAGAGGACTTGAAGCGCAGTGCTGACCTGGTGCGCCTGGCTCTGGCCGGCAGCCTGCGCAGCTACCGGCTGCACACGGCCAGTGGCGAGACCCTTGCACTTGAAAGGATCCCCTACGCCAACCAAGCCGCCGGCTATGCCAGCCAGCCTGATGAAGTGGTGAACTACGTCGAGAACCACGACAACCAGACCCTGTTCGACGCCAACGTCTTCAAGCTGCCGCGCACCACGTCAAGCGCAGACCGCGCCCGCGTGCAGACCCTGGCCGCGGCCGTGGTCGCGTTCAGCCAGGGCATCGCCTACTTTCATGCCGGCCAGGAGTTGCTGCGCAGCAAGTCGATGGACCGCAACAGCCATGACTCGGGCGACTGGTTCAACCGCATCGACTTTTCCGGCCAGACCAACCACTTCGGCAGTGGCTTGCCGCCGCAGGCCGACAACGGCAAAAGCTGGCCGTTGATGCGCCCGCTGCTGGCCGATGCGGCGCGCGTTGCACCCACGCCGGCCGACATCGCATTCACGCGCGAGGCCTTCCTGGATTTGCTCAGAATCCGGGCCAGCACCACCTTGCTGAGACTGCGCAGCGCTGACGAGGTGGCGCGCAGATTAACGTTTCACAACACCGGGCCGCAGCAAAATCCGGTCTTGATCGCCGGCCACCTGAACGGCGAGGGCCTGCCTGGCGCGGGCTTCAAGGAATTGCTCTACCTGATCAATGTTGACAAGCAGCCCCATGGCCTGGAGGTGCCTGTGCTGAAGGGCCGGCCCTTCACGCTGCACCCGGTTCACGCCAACGGCGCTGATGCGCGCGCCCGCGAGTCGCGTTTTGATGCCGCGCGGGGCACGTTTCAGGTGCCGGCGCGAACGGCCGCGGTGTTCGTGGTGGATTGAAGCCGGCGCTAGCATCGCCGGCCCATGGTCGCCCAGTCGCTTAACCCTTTACTGCACAGGCGCAACGCCCTGGCCCGCCTGGGCGCGCTGGCCCTGGGTGGAGCGGGTGCTGGCTGTACCCAGCCGCCGACGATGCGCCAGCCTGCCGCGCCCCAGGCCGACACTGCCGCCGGCTTTCGCCTGGCCGGTGAATGGGAGCCGGTGCAGGCGATGTGGCTGAGCTACGACGCGGGGCATGAAACGCTCACGGTCGAGTTGGCGCTGGCGCTGCAAGCTCATGTGCCGCTGAAGCTGCTGGCCCGCGACGCGGCGCAGGTGCAAGCGGCGCGCGTGTTGTTGGCCAGGGCCGGCGTGGACGTCAGCGCGATCGAGTTCATGGTCGATGAACTGGCGATCTTTTTCCTGCGCGACGCCGCGGTGTTCACGGCCGGGCCCGCGGGCCGCAGTGGCGTGGTCGATTTCAAATGGAGCCAGTACGGCCTGCCCACCTGGTGCGCGCGCCGCCATGGCACAGGCACAAACCAAGCCCTTGAGCGCTACGCCGCCTGCGCCGCCGCGGTGGACCCGGCACGCGACGAGCAAGACCGCCGCATCGCCCGCCTGGCCGGGGCCGGTGTGTTCAGCAGCCCGCTGGCGCTGGAAGGCGGCGGCATGGAATGCAACGGCCGCGGCGTGGCGCTGGTGAGCGCGGTGCTGGCGCAGCAGCGCAACCCGGGGCGCAGCCTGGCCGACATGGAGGCTGAGTTCCTGCAACTGCCCGGCATCAGCAAGCTCATCTGGCTGGCCGAGGGCCTGGCCTCAGACCCGCACCTGCGCGCCACCGTCACCGGCCCCTATGTGGCGTGGGGCACCGGCGGGCACACCGATGAGTTCGTGCGCTTTGCCGATGCCCGCACGCTGCTGCTGGCCTGGCCCGACGATGCCGACGCCTCCAGCCACCCGGTGGCACGCTTGAGCCGCCAGCGCATGGCGCGCAACTTCGAAATCCTGTCGCAGGCGACGGACACCAGCGGCGCGCCGTTTCGCATCATCAAGGTGCCGCTGCCGCGCGCCATCGAGCGCAGCGTGGTCCTTTCCGCGGCGGCCGACGCTGCTTTCTCCGAGCAGTGGACGGCGGACTTCTTTGCCCCGGGCGAGCAGCGCCGCGAAGGCCAGGCGTTGACGCAGGTGGCCAGCGCCAGCTACCTGAACTTCGTGCTGGCCAACGGCGTGGTGGTGCTGCCCAGCTATGAAGCGCACGGCACGCCGCGCAGCGTGGAAGCACGGGTCAAGGCCTTGTTCGAACAGGCGTTCTCGGGCCGAGTGATTCGTTTCGTTAATGCGCTGGGTTTGAACTGGGTGGGCGGCGGCGCGCATTGCGCCACCTTGTCACAGCCGCGCGCTTGAGTGCGGCTGAGCCGGGCTGATCTGCTCAGCCGCTGTGCGAAGTGATGTGCACAAACGGCGCTGCCGCTGCCGGGGCGTCGGGCGCTGCCGCCGTGCCCACGCCCGGTGCCGGCTGGCCCTGCGCACGCGTGCGCAATGTGCCGGCCGGGCCTGGGGCGCCAGCGCCTTCGCCGCGCTGGCGCATGGCCACGCCAACGGCCAGCATGTCCACCACCAGCAGGTGCAGGATGCGGCTGATCATGGGCAACTGCGTGGCCACGTCTTCGGCGTGGTCGACGCTCAAGGCCACGTCGGCCTTGCGCGCCAGGGGCGACTGGTTGGCGGTGATGGCCACCACTTGTGCGCCGCGTTCGCGCGCCTTGTCGGCCACCGCCAGCAGTTCGCTCACGCGGCCGCTGGAGCTGATGATCAGCACCACTGCGCCGGGGTGCAGCACGGCGGCGGCGAGCGCCTGCACGCGCGGCTCGGTGCAGGCCGAGGTGGGCAGGCCCAGGCGCAGGAACTTGAACAGCGCGTCTTGCGCCACCACGGCGCTGTGGCCGCTGGCGTGCAGCTCCACGCGCTGCGCGGCCACCAGCATGTCGGTGGCACGGGCTATCAACTCGCGGTTCAACTGGTCGCGCAGATGCAGGATGGCCGAGGCGGTGTTGCTCAGCACCTTCACGCCCATTTCCAGCAGGCTGTCTTCACCTGTCACCGGGGTGTGCGTGATGGGCACCGTGCCGGTCAGGCCCGAAGCCAGGCGCAGCTTGAAGTCAGACAGGCCTTCACAGCCTAACGATCGACAAAACCTGATCACCGTAGGTTGGCTCACGCCCGAGGCGCGGGCGATTTCGGCAATCGGGTCGCTCAACGCGCTGCGCGGGTGGGCCAGCACCTGCTCGGCCACGCGGCGTTCGGCGGGCGACAGCGCATGGATGGAGCGGCGAATCTGGCTCAACAGCGCCGGGCCCTGCTGCCTTTCGAACAGGCCCACCTGGCGCGCCAGAATGGCCGCTGCGCCCATGAAGGTGGCCTGCGGCTCGGTGATGACGAAGGTGGCAATGCCGCGGCAATAGTCGCTGAAGCGGCCCTTGTCTTCGAAGCGCCGGCGAAAGGCTGAACGGTCGAAGTGCTCGCCCAGGCGCGGCACGATGCCCCCGCCGATGTAGATGCCGCCAAAGGCACCTTGCGTCACGGCCAGGTTCGACGCCGCCGTGCCCAGGATGGCGCAGAACGCATCCACCGTTTCCGTGCACAGCGCATCACCGCCGGCGAGCGCGCGGCGCGTGATGTCCGGTGCAGCCAGCGGTTTGGCTTCACGGCCGGCTCGGTGGGCCAGGGCGCGGTAGATCAGGCCCAGGCCGGCTCCCGACAGCAGCCGCTCGAACGAGACATGCGGGGTTAGCTTCCAGGCAAACTGCAGAATCGCCAGCTCGCGTTCGTCATGCGGCGCGAAGCTGGCATGGCCGCCTTCGGTGCCCAGCGCGACCCAGCCGTCGTCGGCCGGAATCAAGCCTGACACCCCCAGCCCACTGCCCGAGCCCAGCAGCCCCACCACGCTGCGCGCGCGGGCCGTGCCGCCGCCCACTTGGCGGCGCTGGTGCGCGGCCAGGCGCGGCACGGCCATGGCCAGGGCGGTGAAGTCGTTCACCACCACCAGGGTTTCCAGGCTGAGCTGCGCGCGCAACTGCTCGATGGAAAACGCCCAGGGGTAGTTGGTCATGCGCACGGCGTCGCCCTGCACCGGGGTGGCAATGGCCACCGCGGCATGCCGAATCGGCCCTGGCGGCAGCCGGGCCAGGTAGGCGCGCACGGCGGCGTGCAGGTCTTCGTGGTCGGCGCTGGTCAACTGCGCGGCATGCTCGAACACCCCGGGCGCGGTTTCCAGCGTGAAGCGCGAATAGGTGGCGCCAATGTCGGCCAGCAGGCGCGGTGTCTCAAACTTCATTGCGGCAGTGTGTCCAGCGCCTGCGAAGCCCCCACCAGCGCCGGTGTGGGCGCGGTGATCAGCCAGGCCGGCACTTCGCGCAGGTAGGCGGCGAAGCGGCCTTTTTCTTCGAAGCGGCGGCGGAACAGGGCGGCATCAAACGCCGTGCCCAGGCGTGGCACCACGCCACCGCCGACGAACACACCGCCGCGCGCGCCCAGCGTGAGCGCCAGGTTGCCCGCCACGTTGCCCAGCAAGCTGGCAAACAAGGCCACGGCGCGGGTGCAGTGCGGGCAGGTGCCGGCTTGGGCTGCGGCACTCACCGCGGCCGGTGTCAAGGCACGCGGTGTGGCACCGGCCAGGGTGCAGGCCGCTTCGTACAGGTTCACCAGCCCGGGGCCAGACAGCGCACGCTCGGCCGAGGCGTGGCCGAAGCGGCGGCGCAGCAGCGCCAGCACAGCGGCTTCACCATCGTCGGCCGCGGCCAGGGTGACATGGCCGCCTTCGCCGCTGAGCGCCACCACGCCGCCAGCGGCGCCCGGTACGACGCCCGACACCCCCAGACCCGTGCCCGGCCCCAGCAGCGCCAGCGGAGCGCCGGCCACCGCGGCGCCGCCGCCCAGGGCGTGCAGGTCGCCCGCGCGCAGGGCGGGCAGGCTCAGCGCCAGGGCGGTGAAGTCGTTGATCACCAGGCAGCGCTGCACGCCGAGCTGGCGCTTCAGTTCAGTGATTGAGAACGACCAATGGTGGTTGGTCATGCGCACTTCGTCGCCGGTGATGGCGGTGGCGATGCCGATGCCGGCGCTGTGCGGTGTGGCCAGGCCGCGTTCGCGCAGGTAGCGCAACGCGCAGTCGGCGATGCTGGGGCTGCCCGCGCAAGGCAGCACGGCCACGTGTTCGATCGGCGCGCCGGCGCTGGCTTGCCAGGCCCAGCGCGCGTTGGTGCCGCCGATGTCGCCCAGCAGCCTCGGGTAACCCCAACCCATGCCCGCAAACTCCCTCGCGGCCGGCTGTATTGACCCGCCCGCACGTAGTTAAATAACAAAGGGACTCTAGCGTAAAGCCAGGTTGCCTTCGGACGAGGCTCCCCGCTGGGGCGGCCGAAACCGGGTGCCACTCTGTACTTTTGCTACTGTCGTCAAGCAGCCATCAAGGCCTGTGGTCAGGGCAGCAAGAAGGGGCCGGCGTCATCCATCACCAGCGCGTCTTGCGCGCCGTTGCCACCGCCGAATTCGAAGGCCTGCGGCTGCGCGCGCAGCGGCCGAAAGCCGGCGTCGTAGTCCCAGGTGCTCACATACACCCGCGCCCCGCTCAGGCTGGGCAGGCGGCCCAGCGCGGCATTGCTCAGCAGCAGGGTCACCGTGCCGTGCTGTGGGCTGGCCACCAGCTGCGCGGCCACGCCCAGCGGCGTGCCTTCGTTCTGCGCCGAGGCCCCTTCAGCGCCAAACAGCGCGTTCGACCAGCCATGCGCGCGCAGCCGCACATGCCAGCGCATGCCCGCGGGCAGCTCGGCGTTTTGCAGCGGCATCACGCGCGCGCCGCCGCTACGCCCGGGCAGCTCGATGAAAACGGTGAAGGCCACATGGTCAAAGCC
>JANMYI010000206.1:0-12626 GCA_031381955.1 Burkholderiales bacterium | reverse complement strand
GAATTCGTAGTAGCTGCGAAACGCCTCGAAGCTGCGTTCCTGGAATGCCGGCCAGGCTTGGTTCGACCGCTTCTCGCCGCGCGCGGCAATGGCCGAATCGCCACCCAGGCCGCTGCCCAGCACCACCGCGCCGGCGGGCATGGGTGGCGATTCGGCCATTGCCGCGCGCGGCGAGAAGCGGTCGAACCAAGCCTGGCCGGCATTCCAGGAACGCAGCTTCGAGGCGTTTCGCAGCTACTACGAAGTCCTGCCGCGCGGCAAGCCTGTTCTCGACTACACGGTACGCCTGAACAGTGCCGGGCGCTTTGCACTGCCGCCCACGCGCGTGGAAGCCATGTACGCGCCCGAGCGCCAGGGCGCGCTGCCCAACGCGGTGATCGAGGTCTCGCCTTGATTCAATGGTTAACAGGCATGCTGCTGGCGCTGGCTGCCGGCAGTGCCTGCGCCTTGCCCAGCTTCGACGAGGTGCGAAGCGCGCACCGCCCGTCAGACATCACCCTGCAGGACCGCCACGGCCAGGTGCTGCAAACGCTGCGCGTGGATGCCAGCGTGCGCCGCGGCCCGTGGCTGGCGCTGGGCGAGATGTCGCCGGCGCTGCTGCAGGCCATCGTGCTCAGCGAAGACCAGCGCTTCTGGCAGCACAGCGGCGTCGACTGGGCCGCTGCGGCGCGCAGCGCCTTTGCCAACTTGTGGAACACGCGCACGCGCGGCGCCTCAACCCTGACCATGCAACTGGCCGGATTGCTCGACGCCGACCTGGCCCGCCCGGGTGCTGGCCGCAGCGTGGTGCAGAAGATCGGCCAGGCCGCCCTGGCCTTGCAACTTGAGCAGCGCTGGAGCAAGAGCCAAATCCTGGAGGCCTACCTGAACCAGGTGCCGCTGCGCGGCGAGTTGGTGGGCGTGAACGCGATGGCGCAAACCCTGTTCGGCAAGCACGCCAGCGGGATGGACGCGCAAGAGGCAGCCGTCATCGCCGCCCTGGTGCGTGCGCCCAATGCCGTGGCCGGCACCGTGGCGCAGCGCGCCTGCGCCGTGCTGCGTGCCCAAACACGCGCGTGCACTGGCGTGGCCACCTTCACCGCCAACGCCCTGGCACGCCGGCCCGGGCCGCTGCTCGGCCCGGCGCTGGCGCCGCACTTCGCCCGGCACTGGCTGGCCCAGCGCGGTCCGCAGGAGAGAACCACGCTCGACACCGGCACCCAGCGCGTGGCCGCCCGCGCCTTGCATCAACAGTTAACCGAGCTGGCCGGGCGCAATGTGCAAGACGGCGCGGTGCTGGTGCTGGACAACGCCAGCGGCGAGGTGCTGGCCTGGGTGGGTTCCAGCGGCGAGTTGAGTGACGCCGCGGCGGTGGACGGCGTGCTCGCGCGCCGCCTGCCCGGCTCCACGCTCAAGCCCTTCCTCTACACCCTGGCCTTCGAGCAGCGGCTCATCACCCCGGCCAGTCTGCTCGACGATTCGCCCGCGCAGGTGGGCACCAGCGCCGGCCTGTACCTGCCGCAGAACTACGACCGTCATTTCAAAGGATGGGTCAGTGCGCGCGCCGCGCTGGGTGCCAGCCTGAACGTGCCGGCGGTGCGCGTTGCCGGGCTGCTGGGCATGGATGCGGTGCATGAGCGCCTGAACGCCCACGGCCTGAAGCTGGCGCAACCCGCCGCCCACTACGGCCAGGCCCTGGCACTGGGCGGCGCTGAAGTGACGTTGCTCGACTTGACCAACGCTTACCGCAGCCTGGCCAACGGCGGGCGTTATGCGGCCGTTGGCATGCCACCGGCCAAGCGCGTGGCCGATGCCGCCGCGGTGGCCTTGACCAGCGACATCCTGGCCGACAACAACGCGCGTGCCATGAGCTTCGGCCTCGACAGCGTATTGGCCAGCAGCGGCTATGCGGCAGTGAAGACTGGCACTTCGAAAGACATGCGCGACAACTGGTGCATCGGCTACACCGAGCGCTACACCGTGGGCGTATGGGTCGGCAATGCCGACGGCGAGCCGATGCACGGCGTGAGCGGTGTGAGTGGCGCCGCACCCATCTGGCAGGCCATGGTGCGGCATCTGCACCAACACCAAGCCTCGCGCGGCAGCGCTCTACCCGCGGGCGTGCAGCGCGAGCGCGTGCGCATTGCCAATGCGCGCGAGCCGGCGCGTGATGAGCTGTTTATCGCCGGCACCTGGCGCCGCGGTGCGGCAAGCGAGGTCGCGGCCACCGCCCCCATCGGCATCACCAACCCGCGCCCCGGCAGCGTCTTTGCGCTCGACCCCGACATGCCCGCCGCGGTGCAGCGCATCGTCTTCAGCGGCGAGAGCGGCACCTGGCGGCTGAACGGCCGCCGCCTGGGCACGGGAGCGAGCCTGCACTGGGCGCCGCAACCCGGCCGCCACAGCCTGAAACTGCTGGGCGCTGAAGGCCAACTGGTGCAGGAACTGCACTTCGAGGTGCGCGCGCCGCGCCGGTACCGGGCGCGACAATGAAGCGTCACAACGTCCAGCCTGCATGACCGCCACCACCGCCTTGCGGCGGATCAAAGACCTGCCCTGCCCACCGGGCTGGCCCGTGCTGGGCAATGCGTTGCAGCTCACGCGCAGCCGCGTGCACCAAGATGTGGAAGGCTGGGCACGCCAGCACGGCAAGCTGTTTCGCATGCGCTTCCCGGGTGTGACCATGCTCGTGGTGGCTGACCATGAACTGCTGGCGCAAGCGCTGCGCGACCGCCCCGAAGGCTGGCGGCGCAACCCCACCACCAAGACCCTCAGCGCCGAAATGGGCCTGCCTCAAGGCCTGTTCAATGCCGAAGGCGCGGCTTGGGCTGCGCAGCGGCGCATGGTCATGGCCAGCTTTGCGCCGGGCCACATCCGCGCCTACTTTCCGCAACTGCTGAAGGTGGCGCAGCGGCTGCAAAACCGCTGGCTGCGTGCGGCGAACGCCGGCCAAGACCTGGCCCTGCAACCCGAGCTGATGCGCTACACGGTGGACACCATTGCCGGCCTGGCACTGGGCGCCGACATCAACACGCTTGAAGCCGGTGAAGACGTGATTCAGCAGCATCTTGACAAGGTGCTGCCCGCCATCTTCCGCCGCGCCTTCAGCCTGCTGCCCACCTGGCGCTGGTTCAAGACCCGGCAAGACCGCGCACTGGATGCGAGCGTTGCGGCCATCAAGACCGAGATCGACCGCTTCGTGGCCCTGGCGCGCGCCGAGCTCGAGTGTGAACCCGCGCTGCGCGAGCGCCCGCGCAACCTGCTGCAAAGCATGATCGTGGCCGCGCAGACTGAAAGCGGCATCAGCGATGTCAACGTCGCCGGCAATGTGTTGACCATGCTGCTGGCCGGCGAAGACACCACCGCCAACACCCTGGCCTGGCTGATCCACCTGCTGCACCGCCACCCCGAATGCCTGGCCCGGGCGCGCGCCGAAGCCCTGGCCGTGCTGGGAACGGCGGCCGGCCGGCCGCTTGAGTTAACGCTTGAGATGATGGACGCGCTGCCCTATCTTGACGCCTGCATCAGCGAAACCATGCGCCTCAAACCCGTGGCGCCCTTCATCAGCCTGCAAGCCTTGCGCGACACCACCCTGGGCGATGTGCAGGTGCCCGCCGGCACCTTGCTGTGGGGCGTGTTCCGGCACGACAGCGTGAGCGCGGAACACTTCCCCGAGCCGCTGGCCTTCAAGCCCGAGCGCTGGCTGGAAGACGGCACGGCCAAGGGCAGCAACGCCAAGCGCGTGGCCATGCCCTTTGGCGCCGGCCCGCGCATGTGCCCGGGGCGCTACCTGGCGCTGCTGGAAATGAAGGTCGCCATGAGCATGCTGCTCAGCGCCTTCACCATCGAAAGCGTGCAAGCACCCGGCAACAGTGAGATCAGCGAGGCCAGCGAGGAGATGTACTTCACGATGGGGCCGAAAGGGCTGGTGATGCGGTTGGTGGCGGGCATCGCTGCGGGTGGCGTGCAGTCAGCCTGACGAGCGCGCCGCCTTATCTTGGTCGTCAAGCTCGTCTGCCAGCGACAAGGCCTTGGTCAGATCAAGGGTCGCTGCACCCTTGGCGTAAACAGCCAGCGGCCGCATTCGGGGCACGTTGCATCTCACGCAACCCAGCACGCACGGCTTCGTTCAGAACAAAGCTCAGGGGCTGCCCGGCGCGCTGCGCTGCCTGCTCCAACAGGGCCAATGCGTCGGGGTCGAGCATTCGGCGCACGTTCATGTCAATGCCTATGTGTTGCATCCAGCGACGAACTCAAGCCCCGCAGCGGCAGTTTTTCCAGCGCCGCCGCCACATCGGCCTTGCCCTTTTCCAGCGCGGCTTGCGGCACGTAGCGGCCCTTCAGGAACACGCCCGAAATCTTCTCCAGGTTGGCCACGTCAGTCAGCGGGTTGGCTTGCAGCAGCACCAGGTCGGCATGCTTGCCCACCTCCACCGTGCCCATGCTGGCACTGCGGCCCAAAAATTCCGCGGCGTTGAGCGTGGTGCTTTGCAGCACCTCCAAGGGCGTGAGACCGGCGGCCGCCAACTCGCGGAATTCTTGTTGCAAGCTGAAGCCGGGAATGACCCAGATGCCGCCCACGTCAGAGCCCGCAAGCAGCTTGGCGCCGTGGCGTTTGAGCAGTTTGATCAGGTCACGCTGCGCCGTGTAGTACTGGCTGAAGGTGGCAGCGGCAGCCGCCGGCACGTTCGCCGTGTACTGCACCGCCAAGCTCTCCCACAGCGCCTGGGTGGTCTTGTCAACGTACTTCAGGTTCGCATCGGTGCGCGTGGCTGCGTCAGCGCTGTTCAGCATGGTGTGCAGGCGCAGCAGGGTGGGCACTTGCCAGGTGTCGTTTTTGGCGAGAGTCTTGGCCACCGTTTCGCACTTCTCCGCGCTGTAGCTGGCCAGCGTGCGTTGGTAGAACGGTGCATCGAGCGCGCGATACAGCATCGGGCTGAGCACGAAGGTGGGCGGGGACGGTGGCCTGGCCCCTTGGCCGCCCATCACCGCGGCGCGAATCGCGGCCTCGTCGGCCGCGCAGTCGAGCAAGATTCCGAAGCCCGCGCCCAAGTGTTCAATCGCGCGCCAGCCGGCGTTCGACGATTCCACCGCACTCAGGCCCGGCACCAAGTGGCCGGCCACGCCCAGGCCTTGCAACTTGGCTTCGCCCAGCACGGCGAGCAAGCCTTCACGGTTGGTATTCACCACCTTGATGAAGCTGGCCCCCTGCGCCTTTTGCTGCTGCACCAGCGCCGTTGCGGCGGCAGGCGGCATGGGGCGGCCAACCAAGTCACCCGGGACTTGCAGCACCTCGGGCGCATCGACCACGCCCGCTGCGCTGTCGGCATTGAGCTTCTGCGCGCGCTTGATCAGGGCTTCGGAGCCTGACATCTCGCGCACGCCGGTGATGCCGTTGGCCAGCATCAGCGGCCAATAGCTCGGCTGCTGATCGGCACTGCCCAGCGCATGCGTGTGCATGTCGTTGAAGCCGGGCACCAGGTACTGGCCGCTGCCATCGACCACCTGCACCGCGGCCGCGGTGCGCACCACCGCGTTGGCGTGGATGGCGACGATGCGCCCGGCGTCGATCACCACGTCGCGGTTTGCGGCCAGTGAACCGTCGCGCGTGTCGACGATGGTCACGTCACGAATCACCACACCACGGGCCACATCGACCATGGCCGCGTCACGGCTGGCACAAGTGGCCAGGGCGATGCACGCCAGCGCGCCGAACACAGCCCCGTAGCGATGTGCGAGTGCCATCAGGCCGCGTGCTCGAAGTTGGTGACGAAGTCGGCCGGCACTTCGGGGCCCCAGACGTAGAAGCCGTCTTCGGGAGCGTGGTCGGCGGCGGGCCAATCCATGTCGCTGGGCACGAAGTCGATCTCGAACGAGTACTCGGCGTAGCTGCCCCAGGGGTCGCGCACGTAGTGAAAGTAGTTGCTGCCCAGCACGTGCCGCCCCAGGCCCCAGCCCTGCGTGTAGCCCTTGCCGCGCATCACCTCGGCGCCCAGGCCCACTTCGTGCACGCTGCCCACGTCCCAACTGCTGTGGTGCAGGCCGGGGCCAACGGACTTGGCCAAGGCGATGAGATGGTGGTCGCTGCCGTGCGGGCCGTGCATGAAGGCGATGACGTCGCCGCAATGGTCTGACAACTTCAGGCCCAGCACCTCGGTATAGAACTTCACGCCGCCCAACACATCGGCCGAAAACATGAGCAGGTGCGACAAGCGCCGCGGCCGCACCACGCCACTTTGGCTGCGCTTGGGTGCGGCACCGGCGCCGGCCGGCGTTGAAACCGGGGTCGGCCGCGAGCGCAACGAGGGCGCCACCTTGGGCGCCACCTTGAGCTGCAACGCCAGGCCTTCATGGCCGCGCAACCACAGGCCGCTGCCTTCACTCAAGCCGTGGGGCGCCAGGCCCAGGCCCTGCTGCTCAATGCGCTGCTTGAACGCGGCTTCGTCTTCGGCGTAGATGCCCAAGCTCAGGTATTGCAGCTTCTTCGGCCCCGCCGCTTCGATCAAAGTGCCCCAGGCATGGGGGTGGCCGAAGGTGCGCAACTCCAGGCGGTCAGCGCCGCGGCGCACATCCAGACCAAAGGCTTCATAGAAGCGCTGCGCGTCGTCGAGACTCGGCACGGTGAACACGAAGTGCAGCACCGAATGCACGGCGGTGGTGTTGGCGCGTTTGCTTTGCGGTTCGGTGGTCATGACGGGCTCCTTGTTTCATGCGCCGATGGCGTGGCTGCGGTGGCGCGGGCCAGCACGGCGGGAATGTCGGCGCTGGCATCACCGCGCCAGGCGATGTGATGGTCAGGCCGGATCAGGATGATGCCGCCGCCGTACAGCGCGCGCGCTTCGGGCTTGTGCCAATGCAGCAGCTTCAGGGTCAGGCGCAGGCGTTCGGCTTCGCGCTCCCACGCCAGGGTGGCCGAGCCGTCGAGCACCAGCAGCGTGAAGTCGCGGCCAAAGTAGTCGAGCAGCGAAGCGCCCGCACTGCCCACCGCCACATGCGGCGCGCGCGCACCGGGCGTGCCCGTGGGCACATAGTGGTTCGGGTCGTCTGGCGGCGGCGCGCCGCTTTCCGGCGCCACGATGGCACTGCCGGCATAACGCAGGCCGAGCTGCAGGCCGGGGATGTTGAACTCGTGCGCCACGTGGGCGGCCAATGCCTGGGCCAGCGCGGCGCGGGCCTGCTCGCCCAGCGCGCTGTTTTCTTCCACATCGGGCGGCACCGGCAGGCGGCCGATGCTGTCGGCCATGCTGCGCGCAAACGCGGTGTTGCGCAGGGCAATCTGGCGGCGCTCAGTGTCATAGCTGTCCAGCAGGGCATCACCCGCCACGCCTTGCAGCACCAGGGCCAGCTTCCAGCCCAGGTTCACCACGTCATCGACGCTGGTGTTGTAGCCCATGCCGCCGGTGGGCGTGAACAGGTGCGCGGCATCACCGGCCACGAACAAGCGGCCCACGCGCATGCGCTCGGCCACCAGGGCATGGCCGGCGTGCCAGGGCGTGAGCGCGATCACCTCATGCTCGAAGTTAACGCCAAAGGCCTGTTGGATCACCGCGGGCACGTCCAGCTCACTGACCTTCGCATCGGGTGCCAACTGGATCAGCAGCACGAAGGTATCGATGCCGTTGATGGCGCACAGCAGGCCACGCCGCTGCGGGTTCACGGCCCAGTATTGCCAGGCCTTGGGTTTGCCCAGCACGGCATACAGGCCCGGTGCGCGCAAGTACACCGACACCATCTGCCCGCCGAAGAATTCGCGCTGCTCCTTGCCCTGGCCGCTGTACACCACGCCCATGGTCTGGCGCACCAGGCTGCGCGGGCCGTCGCAGCCCACCACGTAGGCGGCGTGCAACGTTTGAGGTGTGCCGCTTTCGGCGTCGACGAAATCGACTTCGGTGCGGTCGCCCAAATCGCGCACCGCCGCGGCGCGTGCACCGAAGCGCACGTCAACGCTGGCGTAGCGCTGCGCCTGCGCCTTCAGGATCGGCTCGATCAGCATCTGCTGCACGCGGTGCGGCAGCTCGGGCGTGGGCCAGGTGCCCGCGCCGTAGTCGCCCAGCGTGGCCTGGCTGGCGGCCTGCTCTGATGACGGGATGCGAAAGCGCGTGAGTTCGCGCCCGGCAATGCGGGTGCAATAGACCACGTCTTGCGGGTGCTGCGGCGGCAGGCCCAGCGCGCGAATCTGGTCGGCGAAACCGCGCCGGCGGTAATGCTCCATGGTGCGGGCCGAGGTGGCGTTGGCCTTCGGCAGCACTGGGCAGTGGGCGTCTTCCTCCAGCACCGTGCAGGCCACGCCGCGGCAACCCAGCTCGATGGCCAGCATCAGCCCGGCCGGGCCACCGCCGATGATGGCCACTTGCGTGCGCATCACCTGGCCTGCTCGGCCACAGCCACCGCCCGCGCGCGCCACGCGCCCAGCAGCGCCAGCGCCCCCGGCACCAGCACCATGGCCCAGATGATGCCGCTCATGTTCGCCTTCACCCACGGCAGGTTGCCGAACAAGTAGCCAGCGATGGTGATGCCGCCCACCCACAGCAGCGCGCCGACCACGTCGTAGAACAGGAACTTGCGCCGCGTCATCTGCGCCACGCCGGCCACGAAGGGCGCGAAAGTGCGCACGAAGGGCATGAAACGCGCGGCGATCAGCGTCACCCCGCCATAGCGTTCGTAGAAATCATGCGCCTGTTCGAAGGCACGCTTGTTGAACCAGCGCGAATGCTCCCACTGGAAAACGCGCGGCCCGAAGTGGCGGCCCACGCTGTAGTTGCACTGGTTACCCAGGATCGCCGCGCTGATCAACAGCACCAGCACCAACGGCAAGCTCATCATGCCCAGGCCGCACAGCGCACCGACCACGAACAACAGCGAATCGCCCGGCAGGAAGGGGAAGATCACGACACCGGTCTCGGTGAAGATGATGGCGAACAACAGCGCATAGACCCAGTTGCCGTACTGGGTGACGAACTCGATCAGGTGCTGGTCGATGTGCAGGATGAAGTTCAGCAGGAAAGTCATGATGTCCATGGGGCGGGGACTCTACCCGAGCCACCGACGCCAGACGGTGCATGCATGCACGCACTTGGCTCAAGTTGCTGTACTACTGGCTGGCCGCGGCGGGCGTGCACCCCATGCGCGAAGCCAAGGTGATCACCGTGCCGCCGCCGCAAATGGTGGCCAACATGCGCGTGGGCAACATGGACGGCTTTTGCGTGGGCGAGCCCTGGAACCACCGCGCCATCATCGACGGCATCGGCATCACTGCCGCCACCACGCAAGACGTCTGGAAAGACCACCCCGAGAAGGTGCTGGGCTGCAGCGGCGAATTCGCGGCCAAGCACCCCAACACCGCGCGCGCTGTGATCATGGCCGTGCTGGAGGCCGGCCGCTGGATCGACGCCAGCCTGGCCAACAAGCAAAAAATGGCTGAGGTGATTGCCGACAAGGCCTATGTGAACACCTCGGTGGATGCGATCAACCAGCGCATCCTGGGCCGGTACCAAAACGGCCTGGGCAAGACCTGGGACGACCCGAATCACATGAAGTTTTTCAACGACGGCGCGGTGACCTTCCCGTACCTGAGCGACGGCATGTGGTTCCTCACGCAACACAAGCGCTGGGGCCTGCTGAAAGACCACCCTGACTACCTGGGTGTGGCCAGGCAGATCAACCAGACCGAGCTGTACCGCCAGGCTGCGGCACAACTGAAGGTTAACGTTCCAAAAAACGAGCTGCGCAGCGCCAAGTTCATCGACGGCGTGGTGTGGGACGGCAAGGAGCCGGCCAAGTACGCCGACGGCTTCAAGCTCAAGGGCGCTGCTGCGGCCTGACCGGGAGAACAGCACATGGTCAGCGCCGTCTTTCACCCGTCCACCGACATGGCTCATCCCACCCCGGCAGCAGCGCGAAGCGTGCCGGTGCCCACTGCCGTGGTGCCGCCCTTGCCCGCCACGAAAAAGGCCAAGACCCCGCCCGACTGGCGTGCCCTGTGGATGGCCGTGTTACCGCCCGTGGTCGGCGTGGCCGTGCTGTGGCTGCTGTGGGCCTTGCTCACCAGCCCAACCAGCGCCATCCCCACGCCCGCGGCCACCTTCGCCGCGGCGGTGAAGCTGTTCAGCGACCCCTTCTAAAGCAACGGCCCAAATGACCAGGGCATCGGCTGGAGCATCCTGTTTTCACTGAACCGGGTGGCGGTGGGCTTCGGCCTGGCCGCGCTGGTGGGCATTCCGCTGGGCTTCTTGATCGGCCGCGTGGAATTCTTTCGCCGCATGGTGTCGCCATTGGTTAGTTTGCTCAAGCCGGTGTCGCCGCTGGCCTGGTTGCCGATCGGCTTGCTGGTGTTCCAGTCGGCCAACCCGGCTGCCATCTGGACCATCTTCATCTGCTCGATCTGGCCCATGGTCATCAACACCGCCGTGGGCGTGCAGCGCGTGCCGCAGGACTATCTGAACGTGGCGCGTGTGCTGGCGCTGTCGGAATGGAGGATCGTGACCCGCATCTTGCTGCCCGCGGTGTTGCCCTACATGCTCACCGGCGTGCGCCTGAGCGTGGGCACGGCCTGGCTGGTGATCGTGGCCGCCGAGATGTTGACCGGCGGCGTGGGCATCGGCTTCTGGGTCTGGGACGAGTGGAACAACCTGAACGTGAAGCACATCATCGTGACCATCTTCGTCATCGGCTTCGTCGGCCTGTTGCTCGAACAAGCCTTGATGCTGCTGGCCCAGCGCTTCAGCGCAGGCCAAGACGACTGAGAGAGATCAACCATGAACAACGACTTCATCCACATCGAAAACGTCGAGATGGTGTTTCGCGGCCGGCAGGGCAGGTTCCACGCCCTGAAAAACATCAACCTGCAGGTGACACGCGGCGAATTCGTCACCCTCATCGGCCATTCGGGTTGCGGCAAGAGCACCTTGCTCAACCTGGTTGCGGGCTTGCTGCTGCCCACCAGCGGCGTGCTGCTGTGTGATGGCCGCGAGATTGCCGCGCCCGGGCCCGAGCGCGCCGTGGTGTTCCAGAACCATTCGCTGCTGCCCTGGCTGAGCTGCTATGAAAACGTGTTCCTCGCCGTGGAGCGTGTGTTCGCCAAACGCGACAGCGCAGCGCAATTGAAGCAACGAACCCTGGCCGCGCTGGAATTGGTGGGCATGGCCGCGGCGGCGGGCAAGCGCCCGCATGAAGTGTCAGGCGGCATGAAGCAGCGCGTGGGCATTGCGCGCGCACTGGCGATGGAGCCCAAGGTGTTGCTGCTCGACGAACCCTTCGGCGCGCTCGATGCGCTGACGCGCGCGCGGCTGCAAGACGAGTTGCTGAAGATCGTGGCCCGCACCGCCAGCACGGTGGTGATGGTGACGCACGATGTGGACGAAGCGGTGCTGCTGTCAGACCGCATCGTGATGCTCACCAACGGGCCGGCCGCCACGATTGGTGAGGTGCTGAGCGTGAACCTGCCACGGGCACGCGAGCGCGTGCAGCTGGCCGAAGACCTGGCTTACGTGCGACTGCGCAAGCAGGTGCTTGATTTTCTGTATACGCGGCAGGGGCATGTGGAAGCGGCTTAGGGGCGCGGCATGCCTCGAGTGCGTCAATCGTCGAAGCGTGCTCGACGCTCCGAGTGATCACACTTTGAGTGACACCAAACGTTAGGCCAGACACATTGCTTCGGCACTTGGCCCGCACGAGGGTTTAACCCGATGGGCAGGGGCTGAAGGGTTAACCGACATTTCCATCCAAGACGCATCATCAATGCGAAAACAGAGGGGGGAATGTCATGAAGCCAGTGCCCGTGCGCGCCGCTGACGTCTGCGGTGAAGCCCTCCCCCCCCCGAAATGCGCCCTTGGTAAGCCGAAGCGACAGTTCGCACGTCGCGGCCTTGCCGCACTGATCATTCAATCGCTGCTTGCACCGACCTTCTCTGTGTGACATTTGCCTGCGAATGCAGGAGAAGGCGGCGCCAGCATCTGTGATACGCCAGTTGCGGAAAAGCCGGCGATCGAAAAAACGTCAAACAACCTCAGCACCGGCGTCGCCGAGACAGATGACGATGAGTTCACCTTACCGGACGAGAACCCGCCATTCGACGATACCGGGCTTGACGGCGGCGACTTTGGCGACGGTGGCGGTGCCTTTGGCAACCTAGGGGGTGCCGATGGTGAGGGCGATGATGTCAACTGGTCGGCCGGCATGGATGCCGAGTTTGACGGCACCATTGAAGGAGCTTCCGAGTCATCTGGTGGCGGCTCTGCTGACGGCTACGGTTGGTCGGTCAATGGCGGTTGGATCAGCAGCTGGCGCACGGAAGGTGGTCACACTGAATCGGGACACAACATGTCCGACCCCATCGACCTGCGCCTGGCCGACAAGCGCCATGTTCAAGTGGACTATTTGGGTTTAGGCGCCGCTCCTCTTCGCGTCGCGCGGGTCTATCACAGCAACCTTGTTGCCCACCCCGCGCAAGTCACCATTCCCATGGGCGCAGGCTGGCGCAGCTACTACGACCGCACAGTGCAAGTCATATCGGGTTCACAGGTTCGGCTACACCGCGCCAACGGCCGTGTGCTCGACTACTCGTTCAACGGCAGCGCCTGGGTTTCAGCTCTGCCAGGCGGCACGCTCAACCCTGTAGCCGGCGGCGGCTGGCAGTACGTGAACCACC
>JANMYI010000189.1:0-4071 GCA_031381955.1 Burkholderiales bacterium | reverse complement strand
GCTGGGCGCGCTGGCGCTGATGGGTCCGGGGCAGCACACGGTGGCAGCGGGCAGTTTCACGGCCAGCCTGCTGCAAACCAATGTGGCGCAAGACGAGAAATTCGCCTTCGAGCGCCTGCCCGCGGCGCTGCAGGCCGTGGCGGCGCAACTGTTGGCGGCCCGGGCCGACCTGGTCGTCACCCCTGAAACCGCGGTGCCACTGTTGCCCGATCAGCTTGAAGAAGTCATGCCTGGCTATTGGGAAGGCCTGCGCGCGCACTTCGCTTCAGGTGGCGTCGCACCACAGCGCGCCGCGTTGGTCGGCGTGCCGCTGGGCGACGCCGCCAGCGGCTACACCAATTCGGTGCTCGGCCTGGGCGGCGTGGCGCCATACCGCTACGACAAAACGCACCTGGTGCCGTTTGGTGAATTCATTCCCACCGGGTTTCGCTGGTTCACCGAAATGATGCACATCCCGCTGGGCGACTTCAACCGCGGCGCGGCCACGCAAGCCTCCTTCACCATGGGCGCGCAGCGCCTGGCGCCGAACATTTGCTATGAAGACCTGTTTGGCGAAGAGCTGGCGTTGCGTTTTGCGCAGGGTGATGCGCACGCGCCCACCGTGTTCGTCAACATCAGCAACATCGCCTGGTTCGGCGCCACCAGCGCCATCGCCCAGCACCTGAACATCTCGCGCCTGCGGGCCCTGGAATTTCAGCGCCCCATGCTGCGCGCCACCAACACCGGCGCCACGGCGGTGATCGACCATCATGGCCGCGTCAGCGCACAACTGGCGCCGTTCACGGCCGGTGTGCTGACGGCGCCGGTGCAGGGCCGCAGCGGCCTGACGCCATATGCCGCGTGGGTGTCGCGCACGGGGCTGTGGCCGTGGTTGGCGCTGGCGCTGGCCGTGGTGCTGGGTGCGGTGCGCAGCGCCCGGCGCAAGGCCGTGCCGGGCTGATGGGTGCGCGCGCCGCTGCTCGCTTCAGCCGCCCGCTCCCGTTGCCTCATCTGAATTGCGTAAGACGCGCCCGCGCCGCTCTGCTACAAGCCATCCAAACAGGCGTTCGGCATTGCCGGGGAACAGGGGGTCGATCAGGCAACAAGGCGCGCAGCCATGAGTCAGCGGCAGGTGGGCGGGACGGGTGACGGTCGATTGACGCGGTGGCAAAGGTTGCAGGCTTCGGTGCTGCACGAACTGGAACGCAAGCTCCTCGCGCTGGCCTTCCTGACCGTGCTGCTGGTGGCCGTGGTGCAGCAAACGGCGATGTGGAAGTTCTTCGGTGTCACGCTGCGCGAAGCCGCGGCCGTGGTGCAAATGGCCGTGTTGCCCTGGGTACGCACGGCCGGTGAGCCTGCTGCCCGCAACGCCCGCGTGCCCCAGGTGGTGACCTTGCTGATTGGCGATGAGTTGTTTGTGGATCCGAGCGGGTTCAATCACCGCGTGCCGCTTGAAGCCGAGCCGCTTCGCGCCTATCTTTCGCTGGCCCTGCAAACGGCCGACAAGGAAGCCCTGGTCTTCATCGACTTCGACCTGGCGCCGCGACGTGATGACGACCTCTATGAAGCCAAGGAACGCAAGCATCAGAGCGTGCACCAGGATCGGCTCGCACAGGACCTGGGTGAACTGGGTTCAAGGCTGTTCCTGGTCGAGCCGGACTGGGCCGTCGCGCACCCGCCCACCTTTGCCAAGCAAGTCGCCTGGGTGCGCAAGCTGTGCCACCCGGTGGCTGCTGCGCCAGGCCAGCCGGCAGCGGGCGCGATTTTCGTGCAGTCAACGATCCAGTCGCAGTTCGGCCTGGTCAAGGACCGACTGGCGCTCAAAGATCAGACAGCGGGTTTGTGGGACGCCGGGCGCGCGGTGACGCACCACCTTGCCAAACAGGCGCCGCCGCTCAACCCCATTTGCGCCAGGCTGGACGAAACCGACGCACAAGCACCCGCGGGCAGCGACGCACACCTGCGCTGGCAGTTGCTGCAAGCCGAATTGCGCCTGGCTGGGCAAATGACCTTGCGCAACCTGCCGCCGCCGTGCCAGGAACCGCAGGGCTTTGTCAACCGCGTGATGAACAGTTGCCCCAACGAATTGGCGCTGCGCAGCGAATGGCTGCTGGCCCGGCTGCAGCCGGTGATGCGGTTCAACGAATTGTCGCAACTGGCGGCCTTGAAGCAGGCCCGGGTGGTGGTGGTGGGTGGCGGCTGGAGCCATGGCCAGACCGACCGCCACGAGACCTACGCCGGCACCGTGGACGGTGCCGTGGTGCATGCGGGCTGGATCAAATCGTGGGCCCAGCCGGTGCAGCACCTGCCCAAGTTGTTGGAAGTGATCTTCAACGTGTTGGTCATCGAACTTCTGCTGCACCCCGCGCTCGAATCGGCGTTCAAGCTCATGCGCCGCAACCAGGTCGACGCCAAGCAGGCCCGTGGCGCCAGCCTGCGAACGGTCGGCACCGGCATCCACTCCTGGTACATCGTGCTGGGCTTGCTGTGGGTGGTCGGCACGGTGGTGGTCGTGGCGCTGCTGCTGGCCATGGCCGACGGCTTGCTGCGCCTGGCCTGGGACATGACGCTGAACCTGGACGGTGAATGGATGACGCTGTTGGTGTGGATCGTGGTGGTGGCGCACCGGGTCAGTACGCAGCGGGCCGACAAGGAGCCGTTCGAGAAGCGGCACGGCCTGGCGTTGTTGTTTCTGCTGGCGATCACCTGGGCTGCGGTGCATCTCGCTGACCGGCTGATGGCGTGGCGCCATGACGCGTACCTGAATGCCTTCGCATGGGTCTACATGTCTGGGCTGCTGGTCTGCGCGGCGGCCGCCGGCTGGCAGCACTCAGACCTCGACACGCGCAGATTGCGCCAACGGTGGTGCCACTTTTGGACCGCCCTTTTCGGCCATATCTGGCGCCCGATCAAGGGCCTCGGCCTGGCGCTGTACGCGACCTTTTGCGCGCTGCTGTGCGGGCGGCGGCGCTGGCAAAAGCTGCCGCTGCGCTGGGCCGCTGCGCTGGGCGATCTGGCCTGGCTGGCGGTATGGGGCCTGGCCCTGTACGGCCTGTTCATCAAACAACTGTGGGTCAGCTTGCTGGCCACCCTTGGAGGCTTCGGAACATGAACGCACGATCAGCTCACCTTGCCGCTGCCCTGGCGGCGCTGGCCGCCTCCACCGCGCTCGCCGCGCCATGCATCCTCACCACGCTCAAAGGCGAAACAGCCGTGCTGGCCAATGGCACGTCGTTCACCGGCGCATTCAGCATGGACGATTGCGCCAAGGTTCACCTGCGCAGCGGCACCGCCACAGCGGTCTACTTCGACAAGACGGGAAAGCTGCAACGGGAGGCTTTCGTGGCGGACAGGCCCGGCTCGCCGCAAAACATGGACCCCAACTCGGCGCCGGCCAAGGCCGTGGCGCGCAGCCTGTTCGCGGTGTTGACCGATGGCAAGGCGGCGCAGACCTCGGGCAAGAAGTTCTTCGACAAACCAAGCCAGATCGGCGCACCATTTGGCGATGTTTACGTGCCGGTGGGCGGGCTAACGTTTCAATTCACCAACCTGGAGCCCGGCGCTCGCGTGGTCATTGCCGCCAAGACCGGCAACGCCAGCGTGTTGCAGGCTGACGCGGCCCTGGCCATCAGCCTGTCGCGCGCCCAGTTGCAGGCCGGGCAAACCTATGCCTTGCGGGTGCAGACCGCCAAGGGCAACCTGCCCCAGGTTTTGTTCGAGGTGGTGAGCCAGGCGGTGGCAGAGGAGTTGGACAAGGCGCTGCAGGTGATCGACACTGACCACGCACAAGACCCCAACTCGCGCGCCGTCGCCCGCGCGCTGGTGTTCGAGCGTGAGGGCCTGAGTTTCAACCGCGACCTGGCACTCAAGGAGATCAGCCAATGAACACCTTTGCACGCCTGCTCCTCTTGAGTCGATCGGGCTTGGCCGGGCGACTCAACCCCCCCGGGGGGCGGCCGGCTGCGGCCGGCCTTGGGGCGCTACTTATCCCGGCATGGGCCTGCCTGGCCTGGGCGCCACCGGTTGCCGCGCAGGCGCCTGCGGGCACCACCGAGACCGCCACCAAGGCCGCCACCAAGGCCGCCACCGGGC
>JANMYI010000184.1:0-2743 GCA_031381955.1 Burkholderiales bacterium | reverse complement strand
GCCTGATGAAGCACCATGATCCGGTCGCATTGAATCGAGTGTTAGAGCAACAACGGGTCTGGCTGTTCGACCTCGACAACACCCTGCACAACGCCTCGCACGCGGCCTTTGCCGGCATCAACGAGGGCATGAACGAGTACATCGTGCGCGAGCTGGCGCTGGCACACGCCGACGCGGCGCTGCTGCGCCGCCACTACTGGCAGCGCTATGGCGCCACGCTGCTGGGCCTGGTGCGCCACCACGGCGTGAACGGGCCGCACTTCCTGCACCACACGCACCTGCTGCCCGGGCTGGAGTCGCGCGTGCACGGCCACCCGCATGACTTCGCTGCGCTGAAGCGCCTGCGCGGGCGCAAGATCATCCTGACCAACGCGCCGCGCGCCTACGCCTTGCGCGTGCTCGGCGCGCTGGGCATCACGCATTGGTTCGATGCCGTATTGGCCATCGAAGACATGCACATGTTCGGCCACTACCGGCCCAAGCCCGATGCGCGCATGCTGCGCCGCCTGCTGGCCCGGCTGCGTGTGCCGGCCTCACGCTGCGTGTTGGTGGAAGACACGCTGGAGCACCAACGCAGCGCGCACCGCTTGGGGCTGTGCACGGTGTGGATGCAGCGCTGGGCCAAGGCCGCGGGTGGGCCGGGGCGCTGGGTGAGCAAGCCGCCGTATGTGCGCCACCGTGTGCGCAGCTTGCAAGCCTTGCTGCGCCTGTGAATATTCAGCGTTAGGTGCCCGACAGGCTCCCTGCTCGGTGTTTACCTGCATCCGGCGTCGCGTAACCCCTGTGCAAGAATCTGCCGGCTACCTCGCAAGACCCTGCCGCCGCGATGCCAGACGCCCCCGATCACGCTGAAATCGCGCCCCTCGCTGAAGAGCTCCAGGCAGGCGATGGCAAGGCCGCGCGCAAGCGGCCCAAGCCGGGCGAGCGCCGCGTGCAGATCCTGCAAACGCTGGCCAGCATGCTCGAGCAACCCGATGCCGAACGCATCACCACCGCTGCGCTGGCCGGGCGCTTGCAGGTGAGTGAAGCGGCGCTGTATCGGCACTTCGCGAGCAAGGCGCAAATGTTCGAAGGGCTGATCGAGTTCATTGAAAGCTCGATCTTCAGCCTGGTGAACCAGATCACCGAACGCGAGAGCGCGCCGGCCGTGCAGGCGCAAAAAATCGTGCTGCTGCTGCTGCAATTCGGCGAGCGCAACCCGGGCATGGCGCGCGTCATGGTGGGCGACGCGCTGGTGTTTGAAAACGTGCGCCTTGATGCCCGCATGAACCAGTTCTTCGACCGCATTGAAAGCACCTTGCGCCAATGCCTGCGCCAGGTGGCCGAAGGCCAGGGCGTGGCCACGCCCACGGTGCAGGCCAACGCGCTGGCCTCGGCGCTGACGGCGCTGGTGGTGGGCCGCTTGCAGCGCTTTGCGCGCTCGGGCTTCAAGCGTTTGCCCACCGAGGCGCTCGAGCTTCCTTTGCTGCGTTTTTGTAGCTGAAGTGCTGCACATTGAAGTGGCCGGCACCACGCTGGCCTTGCTGCCGCAGCGCGCGGCCTACATCCCCGCCACCCAAACGCTGCTGGTGGCCGATGCCCACTTCGGCAAGGCGCACAGCTTTCGCCGCCTGGGCGTGCCCGTGCCCAGTGGCACCACGGCGCAAAACCTGCTGCGGCTGAGCCAGGCGCTGGCGCTGACCGGCGCCAATGAGTTGATCTTTCTGGGCGACTTGCTGCACGCGGCGCGCGGCGTTTCAGCGGAGCTGGTGCTGGCCTTGGCGGCGTGGAAGCGCAACCACGCTGCGCTGCGCTGGACACTGGTGCGCGGCAACCACGACCACCATGCCGGTGACCCGCCGCCCGAGTTGGCCATGCGCGTGGTCAACGAACCCCTGTCGCACGGCGCCTTCGCGCTGTGCCATCACCCCCAGGCCGTGCCCGGCGCCTATGCGCTGGCCGGGCACGTGCACCCGGGTGTGAGCTTGAGGCAGGTGGCCAACTTGCGCCTGCCGTGTTTCTGGTTCGGTGCGCAACACGGCGTGCTGCCGGCGTTTGGCGATTTCACGGGCACGGCCAACTTTCGCCGCGCGGCGGCTGACCGTGTCTTTGCGGTCACTGATGAGGCCGTATTGGCCTTGCCGTGAGGCGGCGCCGCACCGGCGCCATGGAAGAATCGCGACCGCTTATGAACGATGCCAATCCCGCTGACCTGGCCGCGCTGCTGAGCCGCGCCCACGCCTTGCTCGACCGCCTGGGCACGCTGCTGCCGCATGCGCCGCAGCCGCCCGACTGGCAGGCGTCCCATGCCTTTCGCTACCGCAAGCGCGGCAGCGCCGGCGTGCTCGAACCCGTGCGCCACGTCTCGCGCATTGCCTTGTCTGAACTGGTGGAAGTAGAGCCGCAAAAGGAACGGTTGGTGCGCAACACCGAGCAGTTCGTGGCCGGCCATGGTGCCAACAACGTGTTGCTCACCGGCGCGCGCGGCACGGGCAAAAGCTCGCTCATCAAGGCCTGCCTGAATGAGTTCGCGCCGCGCGGCTTGCGCCTGATCGAGGTGGACAAGGCCGACCTGGTGGACCTGCCCGACATCGTCGACCTGGTGGCCGAACGGCCCGAGCGCTTCATCGTCTTTTGCGACGATTTGAGCTTCGATGAAGGCGAGCCTGGCTACAAGGCACTGAAGTCGATTCTCGACGGCTCGATTGCCCAGGCCTCGGACAACGTGCTCATCTACGCCACCAGCAACCGGCGCCACTTGCTG
>JANMYI010000144.1:0-2223 GCA_031381955.1 Burkholderiales bacterium | reverse complement strand
TTGTATTCGATCAGCTGCAACAGCTCGTTTTCAAACACCACTGTGCCTGCGGTAGTGGCCACGTTGCGGCCGACTTCAAACGCGGTTTCGTCGGTCTGCGAGACATGGCCCTTGCGCACATCCTGCATCAGCAACTGCAGGCCCTGGGTCAAGCTTTGGCCATTGCTGGCCAAGGCCTTTTGCTGTGCCTCCGGGTTCAGCGCAAGGAAGTTGCTGGGGCTGACCGCATCAACGAACTGCTGCACGGCAAAGCGCAGGCGAGCTTTGGTTTTGGCATCGCCCTCCACCGCTTCGGCCAACTGCGCCAGGGCGCCGGCATTGAGCAGGTACATCTGCGCAGCAAAGCTGGCCGCCGGGTTGGCCGCCCATTCCTTGGCGGCAAAGCGGCGGTCGGCCAGGCCAGGCTTGTCAACGCCAGTGGCCAGGCCAAACTGCCCGTTCCACAGGGCGGTGGCGCGAGTCAGGTAGTCAGCCTGCACCTGCGCCAGCTTGGCCGGTTCGACACGCCAGCCAGCCAGGCCCTGGAACAACTCGGGCAAGGCCAATGCGCCGAGATCGGGAACGAATGGGTTGGGTGACAGGCTCATGCTTCACATCCTGAGTGACGGGCGCCGCAACGGCGAGCGCGCGGCTGGAAGGGTAGATGGTTTGGCGCCGGATGCTCCGGCGCGACTGATGTTTTAGGCCGCGAACCTTACCACAAGGTGACATGCATTTCCTCATAACGAAAACGTATTCCGTTATATGGAACACCGTCGCCGTCGTCGTTCGCGCACCGCAAGCGTGCTTGCCAGCCTGAGCGCCGCCTGGCGCACGTGGGTTCGCATCAAAGCTGCAACCAGACTGCCGCAGCCATGCGCCCCGAAGCCCCGTCGCGGCGATATGAAAAGTAGCTGCCCGGCTGCGCCACCGTGCAGGCATCAAGGCTGGTCACGTCGGCCACGCCGGCGTGGTGCAGCACGCGGCGCGCCAGGCCCGGCAAGTCGGCCAGCCAGCGCATCTCACCGTCAGGGCGAGGGCGCGGTTTGAACAGATCCGCCAGGTGTTCATCAGACATCGGCGCGAAGGCTGCCAACACATCGGCGCCTACTTCGAACTGGCGTGGACCGATGCAGGCGCCCAGCCAAACCGCCACCTCCACCGGCGCACAGCCTGCGGCCGTGCACACCCGCGCCAGCGTGGCTTGCAGCACGCCTGCGGCCAGGCCGCGCCAGCCGGCATGCGCGGCGGCCACCGCGCGGCCGTTGGCGGCGGCAAACAGCACGGGCAGGCAGTCGGCCACCAGCACGGTGCAGGCCACGCCGGGCTCGCTTGTGAAAGATGCATCGGCCTGCGGCGCGGGCAGGGCCAGCCCGGCACGGCTGGCTTCAACCACCGCCACCCCGTGCACCTGGCGCAGCCAGAACGGCTGCGCGCCCAGGGCCGCGGTAAAACGCGCGCGGTTGCTGGCCACGGCGCTGGGATCGTCGCCACTGCCACTGCCCAGGTTGAAGCTGTTGAATGGCGGCTGGCTCACGCCGCCGTGGCGTGTGCTCATCAAGGCGCCCACATTCGCAGGCGCCGCCCATTGCGGCTTCAGGCCCAAGGGCAGTGGCTCACTCGGCATCCGGGCAGGCTTCGGGGCGCGTTTTGTCGAAGGCCGGCAGCTTCATGCAGGCCGCGTGCACCCGCATCACATTGGGCACATGGTCGAGCCGGCAATCGAAGCGCTGGGCGTTGAAGATCTGCGGCACCAAGGCGCAGTCGGCCAGCGTGGGCGCATCACCATGGCAGTAACGTGCGGGTTGAGCGGCGAGCTGGCGTTCCACCACTTCCAGGCCGGTTTCCACCCAATGGCGGTACCAGCGGTTCTTGTCGTCTTCGCTGACCTTGAGGGTGTGCACCAGGTAGCGCAGCACGCGCAGGTTGTTGAGTGGGTGGATCTCGCACGCCACGTCTTGCGCCAAGGCGCGCACCCGGGCGCGGCCCAGCGCGTCAGCCGGCATCAGCGGCGGCTGGGGGTGGGTTTCGTCGAGGTATTCGATGATCGCCAGCGACTGCGTGATGGTGTGCTCGCCATCGCGCAACAGTGGCACCAGCCGCGATGCCGACACCGCCGTGTACGACTCGTTGAAGTGCTCTTTCTTGGCCAGATGCACGCTGCGGTAGTCGTAGTCCAGCCCCTTCAGCGCCAGGGCAATGCGCACGCGGTACGAGGCCGATGAGCGAAAGTAGTTGAACAGT
>JANMYI010000076.1:0-1970 GCA_031381955.1 Burkholderiales bacterium | reverse complement strand
GGCCAGGCTGGCCAGCACGGCGCCCAGCACGCACAGGGCCACCCAGGCCTGGCCCGGGAGTTTCAGCGTTAACCGAAAACGGCGTGCCACAGGGCCAGCACGGCATCACGCGCACTGGCCAACGGGCCAACAGGCGCCTGTGTGGGCTGCTCGTCAAGGCGTGCCAGGTGTTGGGCGTGGCGCAGCTCGCGGTAGGCGTCGGCTGCGGCTTGCCCCACGCCCGGCGGCAGCAGCCCCGCTTGTTCAGCCAACAGCAGCAAGGCGATGTTGCCGGCGTTGCGCAACAGCGCCGGGTGTTGCGCCGAATGCGCCAGCACCAGCCACTGCACCGCGAACTCCACGTCCATCATGCCGCCGGCACTGTGTTTCACATCAAACATGTCGGCCGCCACGCGGTGCGCGCTGCGCACCCGTTCGCGCATGTGCTGCACCTCGGCGCGCAAGGCGGCGTGGTCGCGCGGCGTGGTGAGCACGGCCTGGCGCACGGCATCGAATTGCGCGGCCAGGGCCGGCGTGCCGGCGCAAAAGCGCGCGCGCGTCAGCGCCTGGTGTTCCCACGTCCACGCCGTGTTGCCGCCCCGGCCCTTTTGGTAGCGCTCGAAGGCGGCGATCGATGTCACCAGCAAGCCGGAGCCGCCGTTGGGCCGCAGCGCGGTGTCGATGTCGAACAATTCGCCCGCGCCGGTGCGCAGGGTCAGCCAGGTGATGAGCTTGCGCACGTAGGCGGCATACACCTCCTGCGCGCGGTCGGCATCACTTTCGTCGGCGTCGTCATAGAGAAACACCACGTCCAGGTCGCTGCCATAGCCCAGCTCCTTGCCGCCCAGCTTGCCGTAGGCGATGACGGCAAAGCGCGGTGCTTCGCGGTGGCGCTGCTTCAGTCTTGCCCAGGCCCACAGCAGCGTGGTGTCGAGCATGGCGTCGGCCAGGGCCGACAGGTCGTCGGCCACCTGTTCCACGCTGAGTTCGCCCTCGACGTCGCGCACCAGGGTGCGGAAGACTTCGGCGTGGTGGGCGTGGCGCAGGGTGTCGAGCAAGGCTTCTTCATCGGCCTGGCCGCCACGTTCCCAGGCGGCGTGGCGTTCATGCAGTTCGGCCATGAATGCAGCGCGGTCGAAGCGGCCATGGCGCAGCCGCTCGTCAGCCAGCTCATCCACCACACCGGGGTGGCGCATCAGGTATTGCATCGGCCAGCGTGCCGTGCCCAGCACGCGCAGCAGCCGCTCTTGCAACGGCTGGCGCTCAGCCAGCAGCGCCAGGTAGC
The DNA here is from genome assembly GCA_031381955.1 of Burkholderiales bacterium. GTDB lineage: Bacteria > Pseudomonadota > Gammaproteobacteria > Burkholderiales > Burkholderiaceae_C > Rubrivivax. Next base: position 706 of record JANMYI010000076.1, on the reverse strand, counting down.
TTTCGCGTTGCAGCAGCGGCTCCAGCCAATCCACAAAGCGCAGCGCCGCGGCCACTGTGCAGCGGCCCGCCTCCAGGTGCGCCGCGGTGCGCTGCACCAGGTGGCCCAGGCGCAGCTTGGTCTCATCGCGCAGGCGGCCAACGCGCGGGCTGGCAGCCCATGCGCGCACGCGCTCGCCCAGGCCGGCGGGCAGTTGTTCGAGCAAGACCTCGCTGTCGATGGCCAGGGCCACCGGCGCACAAGCGCTGCAACCAGCGCGGCCGTTCGCCGGCGACGGGCCGCGGCCGTCATGCAGCAGGGCGTCGAATTCGCCCGCCACGAATTCGCGCATCTGGCCGAGTTGGTCGAGCAACTCGCAGGTGTCGCCACGCCGCGCCAGGCCCAGGCTGTGGGCAATCCAGGCCAGGTCGGCGTCGGCGCTGGGCAATTGATGGGTCTGCTGGTCGTCGAGGTACTGGATGCGGTGCTCCACCCGGCGCAAGAAGGTGTAGGCCTGGGCCAACTGCTCAGCGGTGGCCGAGGTCATCAAACCATGGGCGACCAGCTTTTGCAGGCTCTTCAATGTGGAGCGCGTGCGGATTTCTGGGAACTGCCCGCCGCGCACGACGAGCAGCAATTGCACGATGAACTCGATCTCGCGGATGCCACCGCGCGACAGCTTCACGTCGTTGCTGCGCTCGGGCCGGCCGGCGGCGCGGCGCTGCGC
>JANMYI010000075.1:0-2190 GCA_031381955.1 Burkholderiales bacterium | reverse complement strand
ACCGGCAGCGCGCCGATGCGTGCCATGACGGAATGGCGCCGGCGCCTCAGGGCAACAGGAAAATTTGAAGGCGGCAAGCTGATGCTGTTCTTCGGCGCACGCACCCAGGAAGAGCTGCCCTACTTCGGTCCGCTGCAAGGGTTGCCGAAAGACTTCATCGACATCCACTTTGCCTTCTCGCGCGAAGCCGGTAAACCCAAACGTTATGTGCAAGACGTGATGCGCGAACGCGCGGCCGACTTGGCCAAGCTGCTGGCCGACCCGAGTGCCTGCTTCTATGTGTGCGGCCTCAAGGCGATGGAAGAGGGCGTGGTGTTGGCGCTGAGCGAAGTGGCCAAGCAAACCGGGTTGAACTGGGACGTGGTGGGCGCGGCGCTCAAGCGCGAAGGGCGGCTGCACCTGGAGACGTATTGACGGGTCGGCGCTGGCTTCAAGGCATCGCCTTGCGCCGCAGCAAGGCGCGCTGGAAGGCAAACGCCAGCAGCGGCATTGCCAGCATGGCCGCGCCGAACACCCAGCGCGGCGAATGCTGGTCCACCACCGCAGCGGCCAGCGAAACACCGATGGACTGGCCGCCAAACAAGCACACCACGAACACCGACACCGCCGTGCCGCGCAGTTGCGGCAGCATTTGCGTGGCGTGCGTTTGCAGCGTGCTGTGCAGCATGTACATGCCCGCGCCGCCAATCAGGCAGGCCGGCACCGCCCAGCCCCAGCCCGGGGCAAACGCCAACAGGCCCATGCACAGCGTAACGCCGGCGCCGCCGCTGGCCACCAGGCCGCGCTCGCCCAGGCGGCGGATCAAGAACCGGGCGCACAGCGCGAAGGCCAGGCCGCCCACGCCGTACAGCGCCATCACCGCGCCCGCCTGCCCCAGGCTCAAGCCGAATTCGTGGTGCAGGTGGCTGGGCACGAAGGCGAAGGGCGCAAAGGCGAAGGCGCCTTCCAGCGCCGTGGTGGCCAGCACGACGCGAGCCCAACGCTGCTTCAACACCTGGCGCGCCTGCGCCATGAAATGGCCACTTGAGGGCGTGGGTGCGATGCCACCGCGGCCGCGCCACGCCGCCGCCAACACCGGCCACGCCGCCACGATGAAGCCCACTGCGAGGCCATAGAACACGGCGCGCCAGCCCCAGGCATCAGCCACCACGCCGCCCAGCCACTGGCCGGCGATCATGCCCAGGATGGTGGCCAACGACAGCCGCGCCAACGTTTCCTGGCGCTGCTCGTAGACCACCGTGTCGCCTATTGCCGCAATGCTCAGCGGCACGATGCCGCCGCTGGCCGCACCGGCCACGGCGCGCCAGACCACCGTGGCTTCCAGGCTGGGCGCCATGGCCACGGCCAGGTTGGCCAGGGCGCAGGCGACGCTGGCGCAGGCGATGACAGGCAGCTTTCCGTGGCGGTCGCCCAGCGGGCCATAGACGAGCTGCAACAAGCCATAGGCCACGGCAAAGGCCGAGATGGTTTGCGCGGCCACGCCGGTGGTGACTGAAAAGTCGCTGGCCAGTTGCGGCAGCAGCGCGTCGCAGGCGCGCATCGACGCCATGCTCGTGAACGAGGCCAGCACCAGCACCCGCAGCAGGCTGGTGGCGGCGGAGCCAGCGGCGCCGGAGGGTGCGCCGCTCATCTAGCCGGCGCGGATGCCGCGCAGCCCGTGCAGCCCGTGCAGCCCGTGCAGCCCTTGCATCAGCGCTGGCGCAAGTAGGCCTCGGCCAGCTTCACCCAATATGTGGCGCCGGTGGAGAGCACGCGATCGTTGAAGTCGTAGCCGGCGTTGTGCACCATGCAGCCGCCTTCGCTGCCGGTGCCGTTGCCCAGGTTAACGTAGCAGCCGGGAACTTTCTCAAGGAAGAAAGCAAAGTCTTCGCTGGCTGAAACCGGCTCGGCCTGGGCAATCAAACCGTCTTCGCCGAGCCAGTCGCGAATCACCTGTTTGCAGAACTCGGTTTCCTTGGCGTGGTTGTTCAGCACCGGGTAGCGGCGGATGTATTCAACCTGCGCCGTGGCGCCATACACCGCGGCCTGGGTTTGCGCGACCTCGGTGATGCGCTTTTCAAGCAGGTCGCGCACATCGGGGCGAAAGGCGCGCACGGTCAAGCGCAGTTCGGCTTCACCGGGCAGCACGTTGGGCGCATCGCCCGCGTGAAACGCGCCCACCGAAATGATGCCGGTGTGCAGCGGGTTCAC
>JANMYI010000069.1:0-9541 GCA_031381955.1 Burkholderiales bacterium | reverse complement strand
TCAATTCGGCGTCGGCGCGCGCAGTCCCTGTGGGGCTCGGCTGCGCCGGTGACGCGCGCCGAACTCCACTTGCGCCAAGGCGGCGTCAGGCGCTCGGCATCACCGCCTGCACGCTGCTGCGCTGATTCATGCGTCCCATCCAGGCTCCGATGTTCGGTTTGGCAGTCATCAATGCCTGGCCTTCCGGCGTGGCCTGCAGGTAGGTCAGCACGGGCAGCAGGTGCAGGTCGGCCAGACTCACGTTGTTGCCGCCGAAATAGTCTGTCCCACCCAGCAGGCGGTTGACTTCAGTCAGGAACAGCGCGGCCTGCGGCTTCGCCGCTTCGACCTGGGCCTCATCGGTCTGGCCGCCCAGCGAAGGCACCAGCACGCGGGGGATGAAGATGTTGGTGACCGACGCCGCGTAGCCATAGCTGTCGACGATGCTCATCAACTGATTCACGCGCACCCGCTCGGCCGGCGTGGATGGCATCAGCGCCGGCCCCGAAAACGCCTCGTCGACGTAGCGCATGATCGCGCTGACTTCGTAGAAGCGTTGACCCGCATGCTCGAATGCGGGCATCTTTCCCCAGGGGTTGCGGGCCATGTGGTCCGCTTCCTTGTGCTGACCCTTGACCAGGTCAACCGCCACCAGCGAATGCTGGACTCCCTTCTCCGCCATAGCCAGCCGGACGGACCGGACATAGGTACTGATCGGATCTCCATAGACGACGGGTTCGCTCATGTTTCGACTCCTCTCGCTCAAGTTGTGATTGGTACCAAATAGACGGCGGAGCGGGCCTGCCGATCCAGCGCGATTGTGCGCGACGACTGCGGCGGCTGAGCACGCCGGTCGCGCACAACGCTTGACGGCGGCACTTCAAGCATTCCAAAGTCCGCCTGCTCACCAGGAAATGAGGGATGGGGCGAGCTGCAGGTCGGCCGGCTGAACCGGACGGTCGGGAGCACCCGCCGATGGCCGATTGCGGGTGCAGTCAAACGCCTCATCTCCACTCGTCCACGTCATCCGTTGTATGCAGCCGCAGCGCCCTGACCTGTACCGAAACTGGGCGCTTTCACAACGATGCTGAGCGGGCGGCGGGCAGTCCTGCCAGCCCTGACCCCGTGCCTGACATTGCCGTGGCGCGGACACGCCATCGCCATTGCGCAGCCGCAGGTTCCAAGCAAATGGCGCCAGCGCCCAAGGGACACGTGACCCGCTACCCATAATTCACGGATGAATGTCCCGCCCGGCTACCGCAGCACGGTGGCCGTGCTGGCAGCCACGCAGACGCTGAGCTGGGCCATCCTGTACTACGGCTTCTCGTCGTTCGTGCTGCCCATGCGCGAGGCCCTGGGCTGGGGCGAAGCCACCTTGATGGGCGCGTTGACGCTGGGCCTGGCGGTGTGGGGCGCGGCCACTTACGCCGTGGGGGCCGCCATCGACCACGGCCATGGCCGCTGGGTGATGAGCGCGGGCTCGCTGCTGGCGGCAGCGGGCTGCCTGGGCTGGTCGCAGATCACGCAGCCGTGGATGCTCTATGCCGCGTGGGTGGCCCTGGGCGCGGCCATGGCCATGACGCTGTACGAGCCGGCGTTCAATGTGCTGACCAAGCGCTACCCGCAGCATTACCGCCAGGGCATCACCACGCTCACGCTGGTGGCCGGCTTTGCCAGCACGTTGTCGTTCCCGGCGGTGGGCTGGCTGATCAACGGCCTGGGCTGGCGCCAGGCCCTCATGGTGCTGGCCATGGTGTTGGCTGCGCTGGTGGCGCCGCTGCAGGCCTGGGCGCTGCGCGGGCCGGCCTTGGTGGCCGCCAGCGCCGTGCACGCGCCGCAAGATGATTCCACCCTGCGCCAGGCCTTGCGCTCGCGGGCGTTTTGGCTGCTGGGGCTGAGCTTCACCTTGCATTCATTTGCCGCGGCAGCGATGTGGGCGCACGTGATGCCCATCTTCGCCGGCAAGGGCATGAGTGCGGCGCAAGCCACCGCGGTGTTGGTGTGGATCGGCCCGGCGCAGGTGCTGGGCCGCTTTGTCTATGCCGCCGGCGGCACGGGTTTGTCACTGCGCCGGCTGGGCTTGGCTGTGATGCTGGGCATGCCGCTGGCCATGCTGCTGCTGGCTGAATCAACTCAATGGTTAGCTTTGCTGCTGTTTGCGGCGCTGTTCGGCCTGGCCAATGGCTTGATCACCATCGTGCGCGGCGGCCTGGTGCCGGAATACTTCGGCCGCACGCACATCGGGCGCATCAGCGGCGCCATGTCGGCGCTGGGCTTGCTGGCGCGCGCTGCGGCGCCGCTGCTCACGGCCTGGCTGCTGCTGGCCGTGCCAGGCTATCGAGAAGTGCTGTGGGTGCTGGCCAGCCTGGGCGTGGCAGCGGTGCTGGCCTTTGCGTTCGCGCGCAAACCCGGGTGATTCAGCTGGCGCTCAGCCGCCTTCACCCAACGACCGCTTCACCTTGTCGGCCGAGCCCTCCAACCCGCTGAGCAGCGCGCGCTGGTCGCCAGGAATCACCATCGTGAAGATCGACTCAACGCTCGTGTAGTCGAAGTAGCCCATGCGCGCAATGGGCCGCATCTTCAGCACATCGACGCGGCCTGCGGTGTCGATCATCTCGTCGGCAATGTGCACCGCCAGCACGCGGCCGAAGACGACATCGACGCTGCCCATGGGCCCGTTGCCGGGCAGGCGCAGGGTGGTCATGTAGGCGCATTCGAACTGGATCGGCGAGCCGCGCACGCGCATCGGCTTCACCAGCCTTGACGGCTCGCGTTGCAGCCCGGCCAGTTCGAATTCATCCACGCCTGCGGGCAGTTCCTGCGCCGAGATGTTGACCGCCTCGCGCTGCGCCCAGGTGGCCATGTTCCACACGAATTCGCCCGTGGCTTCGGCATTGCGCACGCTGTCCTTGCGCTCGCCGTTGCTCTTTTGGTTGGCCGCGAACATGACCATCGGCGGGTCGAAGTTGACGTTCTGGAACTGGCTGAACGGCGCCAGGTTGTGCACCCCGGTTTCATCGACCGTGGCGATCCAGCCAATCGGCCGCGGCACCACGCAGCTCTTGAACGGGTCGTGCGGCAGGCCGTGCGGGGTCTTGCCGGGTTCGTAGTACATGCCGCCAGTGTTTCAAGTCAGTGCCGCAGTTCCAGCCGCATCACATCGGTATCACGGCGCATGGCAAAGCGCGACAAGTAGCTGTTGCCCAGCAGCACGAACGGCAGGGCCTGGGGCAAGACCACGGCGCGCACGTTGGCCAGCTCAATGCCGCCGATGCGCACGCTGCTCAAGGTGACGAGCGTGACCTTCACCGGGCCGTTGGCGGTCTGCGTCATGCCAGTTTCGCCGCGGCTCAAATCCAGGCCGATGCGTTGTGCTTCTTCCAGCCCCAAGGCGATGTAGGTGGCGCCGGTGTCGACCATGAACTGCACCGGCTTGCCATTGATGGCGCCGGGCGCCATGAAGTGCCCGCCCGGGCTGGCCGGCAGCACGATCTCGCGCTTTTGCGCCGCGCGCGAGGCTACCGCTTCCAGGCTCACCGGCGCGCCGCCCAGGTGCAGGCGCGTGACGAGCTTGTCGCGCCGCACGTCGGCCTGGTTGTCGCCGAGTTGCACCAGGGTCACGCCCTTGATGGTGCCGCCCACCGGCACGGTGTAGGCCTGGCCGTCGATCACCAGCAGTGCCTTGCTGCCCATCACCCCGCCCAGCGCCACGCCCTGCGCCTGCACGGCGGCGGCCCACAGGGTGAAGGTGAAAGCCAGCACGCGGTACAGAAGGCGCCTGCTGCGTCAGTCGCGAAAGTTCTTGAAGCTCAGCGGCAGCTCGGCGAGTTCTTGGCGGATCAGCGCCATCGCGGCTTGCAGCTCGTCTTTCTTGGCGCCGGTGACGCGCACCACATCGCCCTGGATGGCGGCCTGCACCTTGAGCTTGCTTTGCTTGCAGGCGGTCTGCATTTTCTTGGCGTCTTCGCTGCCGATGCCGGCCTTCACCGGCACCACCTGCTTGACCTTGTCGCCGCCGATTTTTTCAATCTTGGTGGACAGGTCGATGAAGCGCACATCCACGCCGCGCTTGGCCAGCTTGGACAGCAGCACGTCACGCACCTGGGTGATTTGAAAGTCGCTGTCGGCATGCAGCGTGAGTTCGCGCGCCTTCTCGGTGCCGGTGAGTTCGACCTTGGCCGACGAGCCTTTGAAGTCGAACCGGGTGCCGATTTCCTTGGCGCATTGCTCCACGGCGTTGCGCAGTTCCACGGCATCGGGCTCGATGACGGCATCAAAACTGGGCATGGTGGGGGCAGCGGCAAAGGCGTGGTCGATTGGGGTCAAAATTCTGCCATGCCCACTCCTGTGCTGGGCCCCGATCAACTGGGGCCATTGATCGAAAAGCGCGTCAACCTGCGTGCCTGCAACAGCTTTGGCCTGCCGGCCACGGCCGCCACCCTGGTGCGCGTGGCCAGTGAGGCCGAGGTCAAGCGCGTGGTCAACCACCCCGAGTTGGGCCCGGTGCGCAAGTTCATCTTGGGCGGCGGCAGCAACGTGGTGCTCACGCGCGATGTCAACGATGTCGTGCTCAAGGTTGAAATCATGGGCCGCGCGCTGGTGGCCGAAACGCCGCAGGCCTGGATCGTGCAAGCCGGCGCCGGCGAGAACTGGCACGAGTTGGTGCGCTGGACGCTCGATCAAGGCTGGCCCGGCCTGGAGAACTTGGCACTCATTCCCGGCACCGTGGGCGGCGCGCCGGTGCAGAATATCGGCGCCTATGGCGTGGAGTTGGCCGAACGCTTTGATTCACTTGATGGCGTCGATTTGGTCACCGGCCGCAGCGTCACGCTCAGCCGTAAGATGTGCGGCTTCGGCTACCGCCAAAGCGTCTTCAAAGGCCTGCTGGCCGGCAAGACCGTGATCACCCAGGTGCGCCTGCGCCTGCCCAAGCCCTGGGTGCCGGTGCTGGGCTACCTGGAACTTGAACGGCGCATGACCGAGACCGGCAACCTCACACCCGACGCGCAGACCGTGTTCGACTGGGTGTGCGCCATTCGCCGCGCCAAGCTGCCCGACCCGGCCGTGCTCGGCAACGCCGGCAGCTTCTTCAAGAACCCGGTGGTCAGCCCCGAGCAGTGCCACGACATCATCGGGCGCGACCCCGAAATCGTGCACTACCCCCTGCCCGACGGCAGCGTCAAGCTGGCCGCAGGCTGGTTGATCGACGCCTGCGGCTGGAAGGGCAAGACCGTGGGCGAGGCCGGCGTGTACGAGCGCCAGGCGCTGGTGCTGGTGAACCGCGGCGGCGCCACCGGGGCGCAGGTGATGACGCTGGCCCGCGCCATACAGGAAAGTGTCTACGGGCGCTTCGGCATTCGGCTGGAGCCGGAGCCGGTCATTCTGTAAGCACGCCCTCGGCCAGGCAGGCCGACTCGGTCGGTTCGAGCAGGTCTTCAAAGCGCTGCACCAGCAGCGCCACCTCGTGCGCAGGCAGGCTGGCCGCGCCTTCCTGCAATTGCAGGGCCGTGCGGGCCAGCGCCGTCAGGCCCAGGTTCAGCGCCACGCCGCGCGCGGCGTGGGCATGCCCCCGCAGCTTGTCGGGCTGGCCGTCGCGCAGGGCTTGGCGCAATGCCGTCACGGTGTGGTGGGCATGCTCGAAATGGCTGCGCAGCAGGTGGCCCAGGCTCGCGCGCGGCATGCTCTGCAAGGCGTTGGCCAGGGCCAGCGGGTCCAGCAGGGGCGGTGCGGGCAGCTCTGCGAACAGCCCTTCGGCGGTCGCGGCGGCGGCGGTGCCGAACAGTCGGCGCATGCGCGCGGCCAGTTCCTGTGCAGCCACCGGTTTGACCAGAAAGTCATTCATCCCGGCCAGCAGGCAGCGCTCGCGGGTGGGCGCAAAGCCGTCGGCCGTCAGCGCAATGATGGGCACCGTGGCGGCGCCGCGGTCGGCCAGGGCGCGGATCGCCGTGGTGGCCTGCACGCCGTCCATTTCAGGCATGTGCAGATCCATCAACACCAGATCAAAACGTTGCGCCGCGGCCAGCGCCACGGCTTCGCGGCCGTTGCCGGCGAACACCGCGCTGTGGCCCATGCCTTCGAGCAAGGCACCGAGAAACTGGCGGTTCACGGGGTGGTCTTCGGCCACCAAGATGCGCAGCGCGCGCCCCGCACTGCCAGGCCGCGGCAGGCTGCTGGGCGGCGGTGCCTGGGCCGCTTGCAAGGGCAGGGTCAGCACGAAGCTGCTGCCTTGGCCCACGGTACTGCACACGCTCAACTCACCACCCATCAGGCGTGCCAGGCCATGCGAAATCTCCAGCCCGAGGCCGGCGCCGCCAGCGCCGTGAGCGCGCACCGCGCCACTGCCGTGCTGGGGTTGGAACAGGCGCGCCTGGGTGGCTTCGTCGATGCCGGGGCCGTGATCGGTGACGGTCAGGTGCAACCGGTCGGCGCCATCGCCCAGGGTTTTCAGATCAAGCAGCACGTCACCGTGCTCGGAGTACTTGATGGCGTTGCTCAGCAGGTTGAAGATGATCTGCTTGAGCCGGGTTTCGTCGGCCACAACCCAGGGTGGTACGGCCGGGCTGCACTGCACGTTCAGGCGCAAGTCTTTCTGCATGGCCTGGGGTTGCATCAAGGCCTCGGTTTCACGCAACAGGCGGCGCAGGTCGACCGGCCCCTGCGCCCGCGCCATGTGCCCCGATTCGAGTTGCGACAGGTCGAGGATGTCGTTGAGCACACGCAGCAAATGGTCGGCGGAATCGGTGGCGGTGCGCAGCAGGTCGATCTGGCGCGGCGACAGCGGCGTATCACGCAGCAGCGACAACATGCCCAGCACGCCCTGGAACGGGGTGCGGATCTCGTGGCTCATGTGCGCCAGGAACACGGTTTTGGCCTGGTTGGCAGCGTCGGCCTGGGTGCGTGCCTGGCGCAGGTTTTCGGCCAGCGTTTCCAGCGCCAGGCGGCGTTGGCGCAGGCGGCGCATCTGGTCCATGGCAATCAGGCCGAAGGCCAGGGTCAGCGCTGACAGAAACAGGGTCAGCGCCAGGCCAATCGCGTTTTGCTCGCGCACGGCCGCGGTGCGCGACGCCGTCTGCGCCGCCACGTGCTGGGCCGCGCGCAAAGTGAGGCCATGGATGGGTTCGAGCAGCGCGTTGAGTTCTTGCTGCAACTGGGCACGCTGGAGCGCGGGCGGTTGCCCGTTGGCACCTGCGGCGAAGTAGTGGTCGGCGTGCACCACAAAGCGTTCGATGGCCTGCAAGTCGCTGTTGAAACTGGGCGCGCCTTCAAGCAGGCGCAACGCGCGGCCTTCGCGCAACAACCCGACGCGGCTGACCCAGATGTCGTAGCGCAGTTGCAGCGCCGCCCAGTCGGGCTGCGCCAGAGTCACGCTGCGCGCAAATTCTTCTCGCAGGCGAAAGTATTCGCTCTCGAACTGAAACAGCGTGAGCACGACATAGTCATCTTGATTGCGCAGCGTCTGGTTGAGCAGGCCGTGTTGGCGCGTTTGCAGCCAGCCGGCGGCGGCCAGGCCCAGCGCCAGCAGCAGGCCCACCACGCCAAGCCAGCTCGGCCGCCACGCGGTGCGCGTCACAGCACTTGCAGTGCCTTGAGCTGCCATGCACAGCGGCTGTAGTAGACGGTGCTGCGCAGCTCGGGCTGATCTTCAAATGGGTAGACGATGAACAGCGGCCCTTTGTCGCGCACCGCCATGGGCTTGTCGTCAAGCAGCCTGGCCAGCACCACGTCGTAGCGCAGCAGGTCAGCCATGGGGATGTCGATGCGGTAGTCGTTCAGCGCAATGGCGCGCACCTGGTCGCCACGCGCGCCGACCTGGCTCAACACCTGGCGCAGCAATGGGCCGGTGAACTTGCGCGGCTGCGGATACCAGGGCGTGCGGGTGGTGAAGCTGTGCTGCGGCAGGGCTTCAAGCATGGCCATGTCAAAGCGCGCGTCGCCGGCCGGGTTGTCGAGCTTGCCGCTGACCGTCAACACCACCGGGCCCAGCGGTGGCCCCAAGGCGCGCGTGGCGCGCGGCGCGCCCACGACCACCAGGGTCAGGGTCTTCATCATCAGGCGCCGGCGTACGGTGTGCGAAAGTGTCATGGTGGGGTGACCTGGGCAAGCCCGGCGATTGTAAAAGCCGCGCGAGGCTATAGTGCCCGCCGACCATGAGCCCGCCCGGCCGCCCGGAGGGCGAATTCCTGAATGCGAAGCATGAAGGCATCCCAATCAGCCCGCCCGGCCGCCCGAAGGGCGAATTCCTGAATGCGAAGCATGAAGGCATCCAAGTGAGCACAGCCCCCACCATCCGTATTCACCCGAATGATGATGTCGTCATCGCCCGGCGCCAATTGCTCGGCGGCAGCCGCATCGAAGCCGAAGGCATCACCGTTGCCGGCCTGGTGCCGCCGGGCCACAAGCTGGCCGTGCGCGCCGTGGCCGCTGGCCAGCCGGTGCGGCGCTACAACCAGATCATCGGCAGCGCCACCCAGGCCATCGCTCCGGGGCAGCATGTGCACACGCACAACCTGGCCTACAGCGCTTTTGCGCGCGTGCACGAGCCGGGCGCCGGGGCACAGGCCACGGCGTTCGTGGCGCAGCCGGCCACGTTCGACGGCATCGTGCGCGCCGATGGCCGCGTGGCCACACGCAACTACATCGGCGTGCTGACCAGCGTGAACTGCTCGGCCACCGCGGCGCGCGCCATCGCCGACCACTTCCGCCGCGACATCCACCCCGAAGCGCTGGCGCCGTATCCGAATGTCGATGGCGTCGTCGCACTGACCCACGGCATGGGCTGCGCCACCGACAGCGAGGGCGAAGAACTGCGCGTGCTGCGCCGCACCCTGGGCGGCTACGCCCGCCACGCAAACTTCTGTGCCGTGCTGGTGGTGGGCCTGGGCTGCGAGACGAATCAGATTCAAGGGCTGATCGCGCAAGAAGGCCTGCAAGAAGGCGCGCGCCTGGTCACCTTCAACATCCAAGACACAGGCGGCACCAAGCGTACCGTGGCGCGCGGCGTGGAGATCATCAACGGCCTGTTGGAGGAAGCCAACCGCGTGGTGCGTACGCCGGTGAGTGCCAGTCACCTCACCGTGGGTTTGCAGTGCGGTGGCTCGGATGGCTATTCCGGCATCAGCGCGAACCCCGCACTCGGTGCGGCGGTGGACTCCCTGGTGCGCCACGGCGGCAGCGCCATCCTGAGCGAAACGCCTGAAATCTACGGCGGCGAACACCTGCTCACGCGCCGCGCCGCGCACCCCGATGTGGCGGCCAAGCTGCTGCAACGCATCGCCTGGTGGGAGCAATACACCGCGCGCAACGGCATGCAGATGGACAACAACCCCTCAGCCGGCAACAAGGCCGGCGGCTTGACGACCATTCTGGAAAAGAGCCTGGGCGCCATCGCCAAGGGCGGCACCACCAACTTGGTGGCGGTGTATGAATTTGCCCAGGCAGTTCGGGCCCGCGGCTTCGTCTACATGGATACGCCGGGCTACGACCCTGTCTCGGCCACCGGGCAGGTGGCGGGCGGCGCCAACCTCATTTGCTTCACCACCGGGCGTGGCTCGGCCTATGGCTG
>JANMYI010000044.1:0-4170 GCA_031381955.1 Burkholderiales bacterium | reverse complement strand
GCATCGCCAAGCCCGATCGCGCGGTCTTCGACCTCGACCCCGGCGAAGGCGTGCCCTGGCGGCTGCTGCAGGAAGCCGCGCTGCTGGTGCGCGGCCTGCTGCTGGAGCTGGGCCTGCAGGCCTGGCTGAAGACCAGTGGCGGCAAGGGCCTGCACGTGGTGGTACCGCTCGTGCCGCGGCACGACTGGGAAACCGTGAAAGACTTTTCACAGGCCGTGGTGCAGCATCTGGCGCACGTGATTCCGCAGCGTTTCGTGGCCAAGAGCGGTGCCGGCAACCGCGTGGGCAAGATCTTTGTCGACTATCTGCGCAACAACCACGGCGCCACCACGGCGGCGGCGTTCTCGGTGCGCGCGCGGCCTGGCTTGGGCGTGTCGATGCCGTTGGCCTGGGACGACATGAACGCGCTCAAGCGCGGCGACCAGTGGACGCTGCGCAACGCGCGCGAGTACCTGTCGTTCCAGACTGTTGAACCGTGGCAGGGATATTGGACGTGCAAGCAGACCTTGACGGCCGGGCTCAAGGCGCTTGGAGTTTCAACAGCGCCGCCGCGTAGCCGGGCGCCGTCGGCTCGTGCATGAAGTACACGTAGACGTCTTCCCATTGCGTCGCTTCAAGCCGTTTGGCCCAGGCCGCCAGATCGGCGGGTGAGTAGTGTTCCAGGCGCAGCCGCACATATCCCCAAGTTGCGGTTTCCACCAGCGGCGGCGGGGCCGTGTCTTCGCGCTCGGCCAGGCACAACGACGCGCCTGCGGTGCGCAGCAGGGCATACACGTCGTCGTCGAACCAGCTGTCGTGGCGGAATTCGAAGGCCGCGCGATGCCCCTCGGGCAGCAGCTGCAGGAATTCCTTCAGACGCCCCAGATCCTTCTTCAGAAAGGGCGGCAGTTGGAACAGCACCGGCCCGCGCTTGGGGCCAAGCGCGGCCAGGTTGATGTACAGATAGTCAACAGCTTCAGCCGCGGCAACGGCCGCGAGCCGAGCGCTATGGGTGATGCGGCGCGACGCCTTGATCGAAAACCGAAATGCGGCCGGCGTTGCCTGCGCCCAGTGCTCAAGCACGGTCACCTTGGGCATGCGGTAGAAGGTGTTGTTGATCTCCACCGTGGGCAGCCGCTGCGCGTACCAAGCGAGCATGGCGTCGGGCTTGATGTCTTCGGGATAGAAGCTGCCCTGCCAGGCCTTGAAGGCGTAGCCACTCGCGCCGGCCCAGAGTCTTGGCGTCGCCATTGCGCACCTCCTTGCGTGCTGGTCATGACTCACTGCATTTTGCAGCCACGCAAGTTTGAAACAAGACGGGCAGAAATGAAAACGGGTTAGCTCCTTGTGGGAGCTAACCCATCGATTGCGTTGGTCGGGACGGCGGGATTCGAACTCGCGACCCCTTGCACCCCATGCAAGTGCGCTACCAGGCTGCGCTACGCCCCGTCAATTTGGCGGATTATAGAGGCCTATCGCCTGCGGCTCGATGCGCGGCCTGGTGAAATCAAACGTCGAGCAACTGGCGAATGGACATCAACTCCGCGCGAATGGACATGCCTGTTGGATTGATGGACAGCGTTGACCCAGAGCGCGCCTGCGCCGCAGCGGCAGCAAGCATCGGTTCATCGCCGTACATCACCTCCTCCTGCACCGGCGCCACATAGTCCGCCAGGCGGTTGCGGGCGCCGCTGATGGTGAAACCTTGGTCGTAGAGAAGATCGCGTATCCGGCGCACCAGCAGCACTTCATGGTGCTGGTAATAGCGCCGGTTGCCACGCCGCTTCATCGGCTTGAGCTGGGTGAATTCCTGTTCCCAGTAGCGCAGCACATAGGGCTTCACGCCGCAAAGTTCGCTCACTTCGCCGATGGTGAAGTAGCGCTTGGCGGGTATGGGTGGAAGCTCTTTTCCTATGGAAATCATGTCTTTCTGCGAGAACGTGAAGACTTTACTCGAAGTCTTCACTGATCAGCGTTTCGCCTTGCACGATGCCCTTGAGTTTGTGGCTGGCGTGAAAAGTGACCACGTTTCGCGCGTTGATCGGAATCGTCTCGCCGGTACGTGGGTTGCGGCCCGGGCGCGGTGCCTTGCGCCGGATGTTGAAGTTGCCGAACCCCGACAACTTCACTTCTTCGCCCACCATCAGCGTGGCATGTATGTTTTCGAAGAAGGCTTCAACCATGTCTTTCGACTCGCGCTTGTTCAGGCCCAGGCGCTCGAACAAGAGTTCAGCCAGGTCGGCTTTGGTCAAAGTGGGCGTCTCGATGCTGGGCAGGATGACTCGGGTGGGGGACATGGCAGCCGCTAAGTGGTGGGTCAGGACAGGCTCGCGCCAAGTGGGCGAGCCAACTATGCCCGCAAGCGCGCTTGGTGCGCGAGTGATACACGTGTAACGGCTCGGGCAATGGCCGCTTCGATGCGCTCTTCCGTCAACGGCGCCACCTCATCAAGCAGTTCCAGGCGAATCGCCAGGCTGCGTTCGCCAGGCGCGAAGTCGGCGTTGCTGGCCGCAGGCCGGTACACGTCGAACAGCACGGCAGACTTGATCAACGCTTGCGGGTCGGCGCGCAGCGTGGTGGCCAGTTGCTCCATGGTCACCGCCGCGCCCACCACCAGGGCCAGGTCGCGTTGCACCGGCAACTGCCGAGCGATCGGCTTGGCCTGCGGCAGCGTGCGGCGTTGCACGGCGTGCAAATCGAGTTCGAACGCGCACACGCCTTCGGGCAACTCGTAAGCCTGCGCCCAGCGCGGGTGGATTTCGCCGACATGGCCAATGGCCAGGCCCTCCAGCTCAACCCGGGCACAACGCCCAGGGTGAAACGCAGGGTGTGTATCGGGCACGAAGCGCGCAACGGCAGGGACCAACAAGGCTTCGACATCGCCCTTCGCATCGAAGAAATCTGCGCGCCTGTGCGCCAGGCCCCATTGGGTTATCTCCACCGGGCCGCAGGCCAAGGCCGCCACGCGGCCGGGCTGTGCCACACCGGCGACGCTGCCGTCGCCATCCGTCACGCCAGCATCGCGTTGAAAGACGCGGCCGATCTCGAACACCCGCACCCGGCTGGCCTTGCGCGCCAGGTTGAAGCGCAGCACCGCGACCAAGCCGCCCAGCATGCTTGAACGCATCACCGCCAGCGGCGCGGCTATCGGGTTGAGCACCTTGATGGGCGCCGCGTTGCCCGCCAGCTCACGCTCCCAGCGCTCTTCAACGAAGCTGTAGTTGATGGTTTCCTGGTAGCCCAGCGCGGCCAGGCCGTGACGCACCGCATGCGCACTGCGCCGGGCCTCGGTCTGGGGCCGCGCCGTTACCGGCGCGCGCGGCGCCGCGGTCGGCAGCGCCTGGTAGCCAACGACGCGCGCCACTTCTTCGATCAAGTCTTCTTCAATGCGCAGGTCAAAGCGCCAAGTGGGCTGTGTGACGACGAAAACGCCGTCGGCGCAGTTGTGCTCAAAACCCAACGCGCTGAAGACATGCGCGCACTGCGCTTCACTGACGGGCATGCCCAGCACCTTGGCCGCACGGGCCACGCGCAAGCGCACCGGCTCGCGGCGCGGCAGGTTCAGCGTCTGGTCGTCAAGCGGCCCGGGCTCGCCACCACAGACTTGCATGATCAATTGCGTGATGCGTTCGATGCGCGCTGCCGTGGCGGCGGGGTCGACGCCGCGCTCGAAGCGGTGGCCGGCGTCGGTGCTGAAGTTCAGCCGCCGCGAGCGCCCGGCCACGCTGTCGGGCCACCAGAACGCGGCCTCAACGTAGATGTTGCGCGTGGCGTCACTCACGGCCGTGGCCGCGCCGCCCATGATGCCGGCCAAGGATTCAACCGCGTGCTCGTCAGCGATCACACCGATGCTTGGATCCAGCGTCACGGTCTGGCCGTTGAGCAATTCCAGTTGCTCGCCGCTGCGCGCCCAACGCACGACCAGGCCGCCGTGGATCTTGTCCAGGTCGAAGATGTGCGTGGGCTGGCCGGTCTCGAACATCACATAGTTCGAGATGTCGACCATGGCGCTCACCGTACGCGGGCCGCAATAGGCCAGGCGCTGCATCAGCCAAGGTGGCGTCAGCGGTTGCGGGTTAACGTTCAAAATCACTCGGCCACTGAAGCGACCGCACAGGTCGGCAGCTTGCACATCAACGTTCAAGCGCCGGTCATGTGTGGCGGCCACCGGCGTGAGGGCCGGCACGTTCA
>JANMYI010000035.1:0-2804 GCA_031381955.1 Burkholderiales bacterium | reverse complement strand
GTGAACCGGCCGACCTGGATTCGGCGCTGATGATGCTGTGCGCCAACGAAAGCCGCTTCATCAACGGCGCGGTGATTTCGGCTGATGATGGCTATGGGGTTTGAGCAAGCATGACGCTGAGGGTACTGTCGCCGCTTGAGGCTCGCGTGCTGGGCGTGCTGGTGGAGAAACAGCACACCGTGCCCGACAGCTACCCGCTTTCATTGAACGCATTGACGTTGGGCTGCAACCAGAAGACGGCGCGCGAGCCGGTGATCAATGCCAGCGACGATGAAGTGCTGGCCACGCTGGACAACCTGCGCGCCTTGAGCCTGGTGTTTGAAGGCAGCAGCGGGCGCGTGCCGCGCTTCGAGCACAACCTGGGCCGCGTGCTCGGCGTGCCGGCGCAATCCGTCGCGCTGCTGGCCACGCTCATGTTGCGCGGGCCGCAGACTTCGGCCGAATTGCGCTTGCACAGCGAGCGGCTGCACCGCTTTGCTGACATCTCATCGGTCGAGGCGTTCCTGGATGAGTTGGCCACCAAGGAACCTGCCAAGGTACTGAAACTGGCGCGCGCCCCGGGGGCGCGCGAGGCGCGCTGGGCGCATTTGCTGTGCGGTGAGGTGGCGCAAGAAGCGTTCGCTGCGGCTTCAGGTGAGCAAGGGGTGAGCTTGTCAGAGCTGGGCGCGCTGAAGGCCGAGATGAACCGGCAAGCGGCTGATCTGGAACGTTTGAATGCGCTGGTGCAGCACATGGCGCGTGAACTGGGCATCAGCCCGCCACCTTGAAAAGCCATGCGATTCGATCTGCCCGACGACAAGAAGCTGGTGTACGAAAGCCTGATCCCCATCCGCTGGGGCGACATGGACGCCATGGGCCATGTCAACAACACCGTGTACTTTCGCTTCATGGAAGTGGTGCGGCTCGATTGGCTGCAAAGCATCGGCGCGCAGCCCAACCCCTTGGGCGAATGCCCGGTCATCGTCAACGCCTTCTGCAACTTCATCAAGCAACTGGAATACCCAGGCACGGTGCGCGCGCGCCACTATGTGGCCCAGCCCGGGCGAACGAGCTTTGAAACTTACATCACGCTCGAACGCACCGATGAACCCGGCACGGTCTACGCCAGCGGCGGCGCCACCACGGTGTGGGTGGACTTCCCGAAGCGCCGCTCCGCGCCGCTGCCGCAGTGGGTGCGCGATCTGCTGCTTTGAATCTCAAGCCTTGAGCAGCTTGTGCACCAGCTCCGGCGTGCTGGCCGCGCCCACCTTGCGCATGAGTCGCGCGCGGTAAACGTCCACCGTGCGTGGGCTGATCAGCAGCCGCTTGCCGATCAGCTTGCTGGTCAGGCCTTCGATCAGCAGCGCGGCAATCTCGCGTTCGCGCGGCGTCAAGTCAAGCTTCAGCGCGCGCTGCGAAGACAGGTCTTCGAAGGCCCAGATGCCGGCGGCATGCGGTGCGCGCGGGTCCAGCGCGCGCCCGCTCACATGGCACCAGAACAGCTCGCCGGCGCGCGTGCCACTCAGGCGCTTCATCACGCGCTCGTCTTCATAGCGGCCACTGCGGTCGAGGCTGGCGGCAATGCGCGCACCGGTGCGTTCAAACTCGGCCGGCGTGGGGTACAGCAGCTCGAAAGATTGGCCGATGAGCGCTTCAGCTTCGGCCCCAAACATCTCCCTGCACAGGCGGTTGGCCGCCACGATCTGCCGGTTGCGTGACAGCACCAGGCCGATGGGCGCCAGTTCGAACGCGGTGCGGTAGTCGAGCTCGGGGGCCATGGCGCGCAAGATTGGGGTGAAAGGCGGGATAGTCAATTTTACGTAATGGCTACGTACGCCATTACGTAGTACGCTCGCGGCGCTTCGAACCACCCAGTTGAACCCACAAGGTGTGAACCCATGAACAAAGTCTTTCCCAGTGCCGCCGCTGCCCTGCAAGGGGTGGTGAAGGATGGCCAGTTGCTCGCTGTCGGCGGCTTCGGCCTGTGTGGCATACCTGAAGCGTTAATCGCTGCACTGCGCGACACCGGCGTGAAGAACCTGACCGTCATCTCCAACAACGCCGGGGTCGATGGTTTTGGTCTGGGCCAATTGCTGGAAACGCGCCAGATCAAGCGCATGATTTCCAGCTATGTGGGCGAGAACAAGGAGTTCGAGCGCCAATACCTGGCCGGTGAACTCGAACTCGAGTTCACCCCGCAAGGCACGCTGGCCGAGAAGCTGCGCGCGGGCGGGGCCGGCATCCCGGCCTTCTTCACCAAGACCGGTGTGGGCACCGTGGTGGCCGAAGGCAAGGAGCTGCGCGAATTCGACGGCGAAACCTATGTCATGGAACGTTCGCTGGTGCCCGATGTGGCGCTGGTGAAAGCCCATGTGGCCGACAAGTCGGGCAACCTGCGCTTTCGCCTGACCGCACGCAACTTCAACCCGGCCGCGGCCATGGCCGGCAAACTGTGCATCGTTGAAGTGGAAGAGGTGGTTGAAGTGGGTGATCTCGCGCCCGACGACATCCACCTGCCGGGCATCTACGTGCAGCGCATCGTGCTCAACAGCAAGCCCGAAAAGCGCATCGAGAAGCGCACGATCACTGAGAAAGCGGGAGTCTGAGATGAGCTGGAGTCACGATCAAATGGCGGCGCGTGCGGCCAAGGAATTGCAGGACGGTTTCTACGTCAACCTCGGCATCGGGCTGCCCACGCTGGTGGCCAACTTCGTCAGTCCGGAGATCGAAGTCTGGCTCCAAAGCGAGAACGGCATGATCGGCATCGGCCCGTTCCCGACCGAAGACGAAGTCGACGCCGATCTCATCAACGCCGGCAAGCAGAC
>JANMYI010000009.1:0-2344 GCA_031381955.1 Burkholderiales bacterium | reverse complement strand
CGCTGGCGTTCTCGTACACCCTCCACGACGTCAAGACGCTGATCACCAGCACGGCCGATCTCAATTCGAATGACGACATGGAGTTGACGTCGGCCATCAACGAGTCGCTCAAGATCACCGCTGAAGCCACCGGCGAGCAGCAGCCCGGCAAGAAAGACGCCAAGGGCAAGGCCGCGGCCAACACCTCGGCCGACAACAGCGTGAGCATGGCCATCATCATCGGCATCGAGAACAACGCCTCGCGTGCCATCGTCGAAGGCGGCGCCACGCTCGACTCCATGCGCGCGCTGCGTTTGCTGTCGGGCGTGAACTACCCGTTCTTGACGCGGCTCGACGAATTCGTGCCCACCAGCGTGGGCGAACTCAGCGACAAGATCACCAGCGAAGGCTTCGACGCCGTTAACACCTATCTTGACGGGACGGGCGGCCTGAAGTCGCTGTTCAACACCTGGGCGCGCAGCACCACCTCGGCCGACAAGATGGCCATTGCCGGCTCGGTGAACGTGCTGGTGTTCAACAACGTGGCCGAGTCCATCGTCCACAGCGGCGCCAAGATCAACCAGGACCCGTTCTACCGGCCGGGTGACAAGTACTACTCCGACCCCGACAACTACGACCCCACTGTCGACAACAGCAACGACCAAAGGCCTGGTCAAAACGGCCACAGCAGCAACGCCAACAACGTGGATGAGCACGTGGTCTCGATCGAGGCCACGAACTACATGCAGTTCATGAACGTGACCGGCGTGTTCAGCTTCAAGCTGCCCAGCCTGTCGTTGGGGGCCAGTGGCATCGACGATGTCGACCCGGCGTTCGACGTGAGCCTCACGCCCACCAAGGGCGGCAAGGGTGGCGTGGGCGGTGCCTTCTTCCTTGAATTCCTGAACAACCAGACGCACGCCATCGTCGAGCCCAATGTCGACCTGTACAGCGGCCGCCAGTCGGGCCTGAACATCAAGGCCGAAGAAGCCATCCTGGGCTTTGCCTTCACCCAGGCCGGCAGCAGTGCCGGCAAGGTGGCCGTGGGCGGCAGCTTCTCGTACCTGGAGCAAGACAGCGACACCCTGGCCCATTTGGCCGAGGGTTCGCGCGTCACCGGCGGGCGGGTGGACGTGTACGCGGGTGAGCTGGAAACGCAAATCAACTGGGCCGGCGGCGTGGCCAAGAGCAAGGCCTTCGGCGCCGGCATTGCGGTGGCCATCAACAACACCGACCGCGAAACCAGGGCCATCATCGGCGAGCTGGAAGACACCCCGGGCACCGGCGCCAACGGCAAGATCTTGATCGGCACGGCAACGCCCATCAGCCCGCCCAACACCTTGGCCGGCCCCTTGGCCGGCACCGTTACCGCGCGCGCCAGCGTGGCCGGCGGCCTGTATGCCTTCACCGTGGCCGGCGCCTATGCCAACGCTTCGGCCTCGAAAGACAAGCCCGACCCCGCCGCCGGCGGCAACGCCCCGGCCAGCGGCAGCCCCACGGCGGGCACCAACACCAGCAGCGCACTCACGCCGCCCATTCCGCCGGGTGGCACGGCCACCAGCCCCACGAGCGCGCAGCAAAACAAGCAAGCCGGCACCGGCGTGGGCATTGCGGCCGCGGCGGGCATCAACCACATCAAGGACGTGACCCAGGCTTCGCTGTCTGATGCGGTGGTGTATGCCGACGCGGTGGACGTGAAGGCCAACAACCAGAACCACATCGTTGCCGCCACCGGTGGCTTGGCGTTTGCCAAGACCGACTCGGGCGGCAACGCCCTGGCCCTGGCCGGTGCCTTCAGCTACAACGGCATCAACGCCACCACCAATGCCTTCGTGCGCGACAGCACGATCACGCTGGCCAGTGTGGACTTTCAAGACTTCGTGGTCGAGACGGCCGAACAGCGCTTCTCGGTCACGGCCGACACGGTGGGCGATATCTGGACCCTGGCCGCCGGCGGCGGTGGCGCGGTGGCGGGCGGTGGCGACAACTCTTCCAGCAGCGGCACCTTTGCCGGTTCGCTGGCCGGCGCCGTATCAGTGAACACGGTCACCGGTAACACTCGTGCGCGGGTGATCAACAGTACCGTTAACTTTTCGGCGGGCGATGCCGCCAGCGATGCGCGCGTGCGCGCCACTGACGATGCCGACATCTTCGCCATCGCCGGCGGCTTGTCGCTGGCCCTGGCCAAGGGCAACAAGGGCGCCACGGCACTGGCCTTTGGCGTGGCCGTGTCGGTGAACAACATCGTCTCCGACACCGACGCCTTGGTTCAGAAAAGCAACCTGCTGTGGGCCGATGGCGCCAGCGGCGTGGCGCTGATCGAGGCCAAGAGCAACGGCAGCATCCAGGCCTACACCGTGGCCGG
>JANMYI010000811.1:0-2074 GCA_031381955.1 Burkholderiales bacterium | reverse complement strand
CTTCACTGAAGCCCAGTTGCTGGGTTGGCTGAACCCTTTGCTGTGGCCCTTCATTCGCGCGCTGGCCTTGTTCTCGGCCTTGCCCGTGCTGGGCACGCGCAACGTGCCCGCGCGCGTGCGCGTGGCGCTGGCCGGCTTCATTGCCCTGGCCGCCCAACCCAGCCTGCCGGCCATGCCGGTGGTGCCGCACGATAGCCTGCTTGCGGCGCTGTTGGTGGTGCAGCAGGTGGTTGTCGGCTTGAGCCTGGGGTTTGCCGTGCGCGTGGTCTTTGCCGCGATCGAAACCGCGGGTGAATTGGTGGGCTTGGAGATGGGCCTGAACTTCGCCGGTTTCTTCGACCCCATCAGTGCCACCCAGGCCACCGCGGCCAGCCGCTTTTTCGGCACCTTGGTGGCCTGGCTGTTCATCTGCATCAACGGCCACTTGCTGGTGATTGCGACGCTGGTGCACAGCTTCCAGGCCTTTCCGGTGGGCCCGGAACCACTGGCCTTTTTGCGCCTGTTGCAGCCTCAGACCTGGGGCGCGCTGATCTTCGCCACCGGCTTGTGGATCGCCCTGCCGATGGTGGCCATGTTGTTGTTCGTGAACCTGGTGCTGGGCGTGATTTCGCGCGTGGCGCCGCAGATCAACATCTTCGCGGTGGGCTTCCCGGTCACGCTGTCAGTCGGCCTGGTGGGCATGATGCTCACGCTGCCGATGCTGCAGGCGCCGTTCACGATGGCGCTGGAGAAGATGCTGTCGGCGTTTTGAGTCGGCATGGATTGAGCAAGAATGCAACGCCCGGGTTGAACTGATTTAACCAATTGTCATGAAACCTTCATCTGCCTTGCAGACTCACCGCGTCGCCATTCGTGGCGTGGTCGAGTCCCATCGCGCATGCAACGCGCGCGTGTTCGGCTCGGTCGTTCACGGCCTGGATACCGAAGAGAGCGACCTGGACATTCTGGTTGACCCGACGCCGCAGACAACCTTGTTCGACATCGGAGCGATCCGGCTCGAACTGCGCAAGTTGTTGGGCGTACCGGTTGACGTGCTCACCCCCAACGCCTTGCCAGACAAATTTCGCGCCAGAGTGCTCGCCGAGGCCTTGCCGGTATGAGCACACAAGCATGGCTATTGCAGTTTGGGTGTTGCGGCGGTGCCGCCAGCGTGGGGCCAAATCAGTGACCCTTGAGCCGCATCCGCTGACAGATTACCTGGCCCACATCCTCCAGGCCATTGCGCGCATACAGCGCTACACACAGGCGCTGGATGAAGCCGCTTTCGCGCACAGCGAGATCGTTCAAGACGCCGTCATCCGCAATTTCGAGGTCATTGGCGAAGCCTGCCGCAACATTGAACGGCACCATGCTGGTTTCGCTGCAGCCCACCCGGAAATGCCGTTGGCAGTGGCCTACGAAATGCGCAACGCGCTCGCACATGGCTACTTCAAGGTCGATCTGGCGGTCGTCTGGAAGACCATTCAAAGCGATTTACCGAGCCTGCATCAGCTCACCAGCGCGCTGCTCGAACCACCGAGTGGCAACCTAGGGTAGGTGCCGCTTTGAGTCAGGCCCGCAAGCCGCCTTCAATGCGCGGCTGGCACAGGTAGCGCAACACAAAAACCCGTGTCGGCTCGGCCGTTCCCGGCTCGTGCACCAAGCTCTCCAGGGCATCGTCGCTGCGCCAGGCCAGGTGGCGCGCCACGTACTGCGCGTTGTAGAAATTCAGCGCACGCTGGTAGCTGCTCATCTCGTGAATCACCCAGATGGTGCAGGCGGTGAACAGGGCGAAGCCAGTGTCGACCTCGATCACCTTGGCGACGATGAGCGTGAAGCCCAGCAAGACCAGCAAGGGCGCCACGGCGGCGGCCACGCAGGCGCGTTGGGTTTGGGGCGGTTCGTAGCTGGGCAGAGGGTTCATGCCTGCAACGGTAGGGGCTTTGCGCCAGCACCCATCGGCCGAAGTGCATGGCGAAGGCCGCACTTGTGGCGCCCGCGCGCCGCCCACTCAACGCCTGGTTCAGTCGCCCACCAGCTTGTTGCGGATCGCGTACACCGTGAGTTCGGAGTTGTTGGCCAGTTGCAGCTTTTC
>JANMYI010000785.1:0-1993 GCA_031381955.1 Burkholderiales bacterium | reverse complement strand
CAGGGTGCGCAGCAGGGCTCGAATCATGGGCGTCTCCGGGAGGTTGGGGTGGGGCAGGGCTGAGTGCAATTCAGTGTAGCGGGGGTGCCGTGATGCGTTCGGCGGGCGCGCCGCGCTGGCATGACCCCGGGCCTGTCTATGTACGTTTGCGCACAGACGAACATCGGCGCTGCCAGTTAAAAATATTTGCATGCAGTGGCGCGTGTGTTCTGGTATGCCGGTAGTTCGCCACCAGGCCAAGGCGGTGCATCTGCAACGGCCTGCACGCAACCGATACCGTGCCCCGCCGGCTGCCAGCGCTGTCGGATGCGCAGCGGCGGCGGCATGTTGAACGCCCAGGAGCCCGATCGTTACCGGGTGGTCGACGTCGGCGAATTGCAGCGTTTGTCGCTGCTGGCGCAACTCGGTGTGCTCGACACCGAACCCGAGCCCGCGTTCGATGCCTTGACCCACGCCGCGGCAGCGTTGACCGACTGCCCCATTGCGCTGATCAGCCTGGTTGATGGCGAGCGCCAATGGTTCAAGGCCCGTGTGGGCATGGACGCGACGCAGACGCCGCGCGAATGGTCGTTCTGCAGCGTCGCCATCCGCACGCCCGACTTGCTGGAAGTGCGCGACGCCAAGGCCGACCTGCGTTTTGCCGACAACCCGCTCGTCACGGGCATGCCGGGCGTGCGTTTTTATGCCGGCCAGCCGCTGACGGTGGATGGCATCCGCATCGGTACCCTGTGCGTCATCGACACCCGTGCGCGCAGGCTCGACAGCAAGGGCCGCGAGGCCTTGCAAGACCTGGGCGCCGCCGCCGCGGCCATGCTGTCGGAGCGCCGCCGCCGCGTGGCCAGCGCGGAACAGCAGCAGCGCCTGGCCGAGTTCGCCATGGTGGCGGGCGACTGGCTGTGGGAAACCGATCCTGAACACCGCATCGTCTGGATGTCGAGCGCCTACGCGAACCGCCCTGCGCTGCCCGAGCCCTGGGTGCTGGGCCAGCAGATGGCCGACGGGCCCGTGATGGACGTGCCCGACGCCGCTGCGTCCTCCAGTGCGCCGGCCACCTTGCACGGCTTGCTTGAGCAGCGGCTGGGGTTCGCGCGTGCCGTGGTGCGTAGCGACGCGGGCGCCACCCCGCGCTATCTGTCGCACTCGGCGGTGTGTCGGCTCGACTCGGCTGGGCGCTGGAACGGCTACCGCGGCATCACTCACGACATGACCGAGCGCGTCGCCGCCGAGCTGGCTCATCGCCAAGCCGCCGCCTTGCTGGCCGGCCTGTCAGCGCAAGTACCGGGCGTGATCTTCCAGTGCCGCCTGGAACCCGACGGTGAGTTCAACGTGCCCTACGTCAGCGACCGCATCCGCGCGGTGTGCGAACTGGGCGCCGATGAAGTCAAGGCCAACGCCCAGGCTGCGGCGCAGCGCTGCCACGCGCAGGATCGTGAGCGCGTGCTGCGTTCGCTGTTGCTGTCGGCGTCAACCCTGGCGCCCTGGTGCGAGACCTTCCGCGCGGTGCTGCCCAGCGGCGGCGAACGCATGCTGTGCGGCAACGCCGAGCCCAAGCGCCTGGACGATGGCGCGGTGCTGTGGCACGGCCTGCTGACCGACGTGACCGAACAGGTCAAGGCGGCGGCACACCTGCAAGCTTTGACGGTGGCCCAGGCCGCCGCCGAGCGCGCCGTGCAGGTGCGCAGCGAATTCATGTCGCGCGTCAGCCATGAGCTGCGCACGCCTTTGAATGCCATCCTGGGGTTCGCGCAACTGTTGCGTTTGAACGGCGCCGCACAGCGCGGTGACGACACGCGTGCGTGGGCCGCGCACATCGAAACCGCCGGCGAGCATTTGCTGTCGTTGGTGAACGACATGCTCGATCTGTCGAGCCTGGACGCCGGGCGCTTGAAACTTCAGCTCGAGCCGGTGGCCGTGTTGCCATTGGTGCAACAGGGCCTGGCCTTGCTGGGGCCGGTGGCGCGCGAAGCCGGTGTCACTTTGCAGCTGCACGCCG
>JANMYI010000766.1:0-1561 GCA_031381955.1 Burkholderiales bacterium | reverse complement strand
GGTAGCGACCGACTCGACACCTCCCTTGCCCACCCAAGCCTGCCGCACCAACCCTTTCACGAACGCCGGCCTGGCCGCCGCCAGCGCCACCTTCAGCCCCAGCACCTTGCTGCCCCACCACAGCTTTTCGCACACGTCGGGCTCAATCGCCAAGGCAGCCTCGCGCTGAGGCTCGGCAACGAAGATGTGGGCGTGCAGGCAGTCGGGCGGCACGGTCATGAAGATCTTGCCGCGCACGCGGAATGACGTGTAGTTGAAGTGTGGCGCTTCAACCGCGCCGGGCAACGACAGCGCATGGCGTCTGAGCGTGTCGATCTTCATGCTTGCTCCTGCCTGCAAACCCCCGGCTCAAGCGGAAGGGCCCGGCTCGCTGCCGTAGCCGCCACCGCCTGGCGTTTCGATGATGAAGACATCGCCCGGGTTCATCTCGGCCGATCCGATGTGCGCCAAGGTTTCTCGATCACCCGTCGCACGCTCGATGCGGTTAACACCTAGCGCCCCAGGCTCGCCGCCGTTCAAACCAAACGCCGGCACGATGCGCCCGTTGCTCAAGATGCTGGCCGTCATGGCTTCCAGAAAGCGCACGCGGCGCACGCTGCCGTCGCCGCCGCGCCAGTGGCCGGCGCCGCCTGAATTGGCGCGCAAGGCAAAGCTTTCCAGGCGCACAGGGAAGCGGAATTCAAGCACCTCGGGGTCGGTCAAGCGCGAGTTGGTCATGTGGGTTTGAACGGCGCTGGTGCCGTCGAACCCCGGCCCGGCGCCGCTGCCGCCTGACAGCGTTTCGTAGTACTGGTGGCGCTCGTTGCCGAAGGTGAAGTTGTTCATGGTGCATTGGCTGGCGGCCATCACGCCCAGGGCGCCGAACAGCGCGTTGGTCACGCACATCGAGGTTTCCACGTTGCCCGCCACCACGGCCGCGGGCGGCCGCGGGTTGAGCATGCATCCCTCTGGCACCACCACATGCAGCGGCTTCATGCAGCCGGCGTTGAGCGGTATCTCGTCATCCACCAACGTGCGAAACACGTACAGCACGGCGGCCAAGGTCACGGCCTTGGGCGCGTTGAAGTTGTTGCTTAACTGTTCGCTGGTGCCGGTGAAATCAATCGTTGCTTCGCGCTTGGCGGCGTCTACCGCTACGCGCACGGCGATGCGAGCGCCGTTGTCGAGCGGCAAGTCGAACGCGCCGTCTCTCAAGGCGGTGATCACGCGGCGCACCGATTCTTCGGCGTTGTCTTGCACATGCTGCATGTAGGCGGCCACCGTGGTGCGGCCGAACTGCGCCACCATGGCGCGCAGCTCCTGCACGCCCTTTTCGTTGGCGGCCACCTGCGCCCGCAGGTCGGCGATGTTCTGCGCCGGATTACGAGCCGGGTACATGACGGCCCCCAGGCGCTGCGCGCCGTCCCCCGTGGGGAGGGCCGCGCTTGGGGCGGCCCGGCGCTCGGCACCACCGCGCAGCAACGCCAGCAGCTCCGGCTCGCGCAGCTTGCCGGCGCGCACGAGCAAAAAGTTGTCGAGCAGCACGCCTTCTTCTTCGATCGTCGTCGAGAACGGCGGCATC
>JANMYI010000652.1:0-9904 GCA_031381955.1 Burkholderiales bacterium | reverse complement strand
GCACTTCGAAGTGGAAGTTGAGCAGCGCCCCCACGTTCAACGGGTGCTGGTTGAAGTGCTCCGACAGCGCCCCGGCGGCGGTCTGCAGGGCCTGCACGAAGGCATCGGGCACGGCGTCCAGAACGTCGTAGGGTGCGGCGGCGTCGATGACCAGTTCCCCGCTCGCCTGCACCAGGGCGTCCAGGGCGCCCCGCACCGCTGCCGGCGCCCCGTGCGCAGCGGTACGGATCTGGCTGATGCGCAACTCGGCGCTGTACATCCGACGCGCGCGCTCGACCAGGTTGTGCGCCTCATCGACGAGCACGGCCAGTCTCCAGTCCAGTGCCTGCATCAGGCCCCAGAGCAAGCCGTTGCTGTCAAACAGGTGGTTCACATCGCCCACCAGGACGTCGGCCCAGCGCACCAGTTCCTGGCCCAGGTAGTAGGGGCAGATGCCGTGGCGCAGCGCAACCTGGCGTTGCGCCCCGGCATCCAGCCAGCCCAGGGCCACGGCTTCCCGG
The DNA here is from genome assembly GCA_031381955.1 of Burkholderiales bacterium. Taxonomy (GTDB): domain Bacteria; phylum Pseudomonadota; class Gammaproteobacteria; order Burkholderiales; family Burkholderiaceae_C; genus Rubrivivax. The sequence goes on along the minus strand of JANMYI010000652.1, from coordinate 9,404 downwards.
CGGGCGGCGGGCAGCCGGTCGTAGAACCCTCTGGCCAGCGCACAGGCATCACCATGACAGGCCTTGTCCGGGTGCTCGCAGCCCTCGTCCTTGGGCACCATCGTCAGCACACGCAGGGACTGGCCCGCTGTGCCCGAGCGCAAATCGCTCAGCGCTGCCATGGCCGTGAGCCGCCCCGTGCCCTTGCAGGTCAGATAGGCCAGCTTGTCGATGCCGTGCAGCGGCATCGCCCGCAGCAGCGGGAACAAGGTACCCACGGTTTTGCCGATGCCTGTGGGCGCCTGGGCCAGCAGACAACGCCCGTTGGCGGCAGTCCGGTAGACCGCTTCGGCCAGGTCGCGCTGCCCGGCGCGGAACGATGGCTGCGCAAACGCCAGCTTCCTCAGCGCCGCGTCCCGTGCGGCACGGTGCTGCGCCTCCTGCTGCGCCCAGGCCAGGAAGGCATCACAGCGCTGCGCCAGCACTTCATCCAGTTCCTCGGCACCAAAGACCTGTCGCAGTTCGACCTCGGACTGACTGGCGACATCGAAGTACACCAGCGCCAGGGCGATTTCGGACAAGCTGCGGGCGCGGCAAAACAGCGCGCCGTAGGTCTGCAACTGCGCCCAGTGCAATTGCCTGCGGTTCTCCGGTATGTCGTCCGGGTGGCCGCGGATCGTCTTGATCTCTTCCAGGCACCGGCGCCGAGGGTCGTAGCCGTCGGCGCGGCCCCGCACGCGCAGACAGCCGCATGTGGCCTCGAGGACGATCTCGGTCTCGTAGTCCAGGCCGCGTCGTTGCGCCACCGTGCTCTGGCCCATGAGCCCCTCGAGGGCCGTCGCCGAGGGGGTGAATCGCCTATCGAGGTCGCCGCGCTTGGCGGTGAACTCGCAAAGCTCACGCACTGATACCGCGTAAGCCCAGGCATGCGCCGTCGGCTCTGCGGTCGCTTGCTCGCCAACCGCTGACGGACTCGCGGCGTGGCAGGCAAGGGACGCCGCGGCAGGTGGCAATTCCAGGGACATGGCCGCCATTGTCGGGACGCTGCCAGGAAGCAGGCTCACGCTTGGGTGACCTTGCATGTCGGCCGTGTGCGGGCCTGCGCGCGCTGACATGCATGAACAGGCGCGTATCGTCGGCCGGAAGCGCGAAGCGGCCGACGGCGATACCATCGTCCCGGCCCCGATCCCCGCCCTGATCGCGATAACGCTCGCGGCGCGGGCACCTGAGCGTGCTTCGCGCGGGCCAGCGCCAAACATCCCACACTTCGAGGAGACAACCGTGCCCAACATGAACATCGCCTGCCACTGCGGCCAGGTCAAGATCAAACTCACCGGCGAGCCTGTGGTTGACCTGTATTGCCACTGCCGCGACTGCCAGCGCATCGCCGGCGGCGGCTATGTGCCCTACTCGATCTACCCGCATGCCAGCGTCGAGGTGACCGAGGGCAAGACGTTCAGGTGGGCGCTGAAGGACAACCAGCGCACGCGCTGCGCGAGCTGCGGCACCTACCTGTTCGGCGACCCCGCCGGCATGGGAGTGCACGGCATCAGCGCCTACCTGCTGCCGCCCGGTGTCTTCAAGCCGCAGTTGCACATCATGTGCAAAGATGCGCTGGTGCCGGTGAAGGACAACTTGCCGCACTTCGCGGGCTTCCCCGCCAGCCTCGGCGGCAGCGACGACAAGGTCGACTGGTAGCCGAGCGGGCGTTGCCGGCGCGCTGAGTGATGTGTGCGCGCACCGGTTCCGGCGAAGCCCGGCGCCACTGCTTCCAGGCCCCGATTGACGTGGTCGTCGACGTGCGCGAACCGTCGCACGGCGGCGAGTTGCGATGAGCCGCCGGGGTCGTCAAGGCTGCGTCACACCCGCGAACACCACCAGGTCGGCGAACGTGAAGTTGCCCGCCGCGGCGGCAGGAAGCATCGGCGCGAAGCCACCCGAGACGTTGAGGTACGAGTTGACGTCGCGCTTGAGGATGCGCACGAACGTGTCGGCGACGATCCTGCCGCCAACCGGCCCGAGTTGATCGCCACTGTTCAGCACCACCGCTTCGCGCAAGACGTAGTACCACAGCGGCGTCTTCGTCAGCAGGATGCCGCCGTTCGAGTCCAGCAGCGCCACCTCGTTGGCCGGCAAACCCTGCTTCAACTGGGCCGGCGACATCGGCGTAACGCCAAAGCTTTTGGCCATGCCTTGGCCACTGGGCAGCCCCAAGGCCAACCCACGGCGCAGGTTGCGCTTCGCCAGCACGGCCATCAAGCCGGAAAACCCGGGCAGGGTTTCCAGGCCACGAGCCAGCACGCTGTCGATCTTTCTGGCCTTGTTGTTCACGGGGACGGTCACGCCAGTGGTGAAGAAGGCATTGAAGTCGACGACCCAGTTCGACAGCACTGGCAGATTCGGACTGCGTATGAACTCAAAGACCTGCCCGAGGGTGGCATTGGGGAAGTTGAAGTTCACCCAATAGTTGTCGCGGATCATGCTGTGCCCGAACCGATAGGCTGCAACCGCAAACTCGACGGGCATGCGGAAGGCGCTGTCGATGGGTGCGACCACGCTGGCCAACGAAGCGTTGACTTGCGCCGCGCCGCAGATCCGCGTCAGGAAGTCCTTCACAACGGCCCATTGATAGTGGTGCGTCGCGATCTTGCGCGCTTCGACGAAGATGTCGCCTGTGAATCCTGCCAAGACCAGGAGATCGACGATCTGATTGTGGAATCGCAGCATCGTCTGCTGGAGTTGCGACACGATCAGGTTTTCGTCGTTGCGCGGGTCGCCGATGACTGCCGTATTCGCCGACGCCCCGAGATTCAGGAAGTTGTGCATGCGCGGCACGTCGAAATCCACCTGTATCTGCATGGCCGCCGGTGTTCCGGCGCTGCCGGCTGGGCCGCCCTTGCCCGTGTTGCGGTTGCTGCCGAGCTGGAGCTTGATCGCGGTCGTGGGGCCCGTGGTGGGAAACACATACAGGTAAGGGTCGAGCGCCGGCCCGCGGCCGTAAGCTGAGTCCAGGTCAAGCGACGGCGTGCGCATGTTGTTCAGCGTCGTGGCATCCGTGGCGGCGTCGAGCGTGGATGAGACGTCCAGTGTGATGTCGTGATCCACGAATTGGCCGACGTACGTATAGCCGGCAGGGATCGGTGAATCGGCAATGCCGGTCTCACGACCCGGATCACCCATCAGGTCGCCAAGCTGGTTCATCAGCGCCTGATGCACGGCGTCGAACGGCAGGCTGGTGCTGGCGCGAGTCGCCGCCGACGACATATAGCCGAACTTGTCGGCGCACGGCGACTTCACCAGGACCGGCGGGAACCATGACAGCGGAAACTTCGTTCCGTGGACACGCCTTTGCACCGGCACCATCGCCTTGATGCCTTGCTGTAGATCCTCCGGCAGCTTCAATACGGGAACCAGCGCGTCGGGCTTGATCTTGTTGACGCTCAGCACAAGGCGCTCTAGCCCGACCGTCGGCGTGAACTTCAGCTCGCGCAGTTTGATGCGAAGCTGATCGATCGTCAGCCCCTGCGGGAGTGAGGACGCGCGACGACGGATCGGGTTGGCGGCCAATTGGCGGTCGCTCAACTCCTCGGCCAGGTTCGAACTCCTGGAGCGGACTGTTTTGCCGGTGGCGACCTTCTTTGAAGTCTCCTTGGCGGGCGTTTTCTTGGTGGCCATGATCGACTGCTCCTGATGGCGTGAAGGCGGGGCAGACGATCGTAGAAACCGAAGCTTGCGGGCGCATCGTCAATGTTGACGACGGTCATGACGATCAAGGCACAGTGCGCCGCCAGCCGCGCGGGTTTGCTCTCTAAGCCGTCGCACGCAAGTTCAGCGCCGAAAGCCGATGCCCGGATCCGCGTTGATGCAGCACCGTGCGCCAGTGCTGCCGCGGGGCCAGCGGCCACGCGTCGGTGATGGTGCCGTTGGTGACGAATTCGCCTGCGCGCACCTGCCAATGCGGCGTGTGTTCGGCCATTGCATCAATCCACGTATGCAGCGCGTGCAGCGGGCCGTCGAGCACGTTGGCGCCGACGCCTTCGTCAATGCATTGGCCGTCGCGGTGAAGCTCGACGCGCAGTGCGGCCAGGTCATCGGCCAGCGCCGTCCAGCCTTGCACCGGCACGCGCGGGCCCACGCGCAGGCGGCCGTGCAGGGCGAAGTCGGCCAGGCAGTCGGGCGCGGTGAACTTCCAGTTGTCGAAGTGCGTGTGCACGACTTCAAAGCCGTGGGCCACCCAGGCCAGGCAGGCTTGCAGTTCACCCAACGTCATGCCGGCGCGCGGTGCGCGCGCGAAGCCGAAGACGATTTCGGGTTCGAGGCGTGGCTGGCTCAGGCCCGCGAGCGACAACGTCGTGTCGTCGCTGTCGAGCAGCGCCGCAGTGCTGTCCCATACCGGCCCCCAGATCGGCGCGAACACGCCGTAGCGCGGCCAGATCGTGCGATTGGTGAAGCCGATCTTCCACCCCATCGGCCGCTCGCCGCGCGCGCTGCGCAAGCCGTGCAGCCGTTGGCCGACTGCGTAGGCTTCGGTGAGCGTGAAGCTCCGCGGGTCGCTCGACGGCAGGGGCATGCAGCGCGCTTCGTCATCGGCGGCGAGCAGGTCGGCGGCGATGCCGTCGAGGCGGGGGTCTGGTGTGGCGGTGGTGATCATGTGAACAACCAGGCCGGGCTAACAATCGGCAAGCGCAAAGCCCAGCCCGACGGCGGCCTGTGCGAGGCGTTGGTCATAGGTCGCTACGGCCACGCTGACACCCTGGCCGCGCAGGAAGTCCATGGTTGCCAGGTGCAGTGCATCGAGCGTACGCACAGGATGTGCGAAGGGAAGCAGCGCGCGACCCAGCACAGCCTGGGACATTTCGAGCAGATTCACGCGACCCACCAATTGGCGCGCGTCGACCGCGTACGAAGCAGCGGCACCGCGGCCATGCACGCGATTGAAGACTTCGAACTCAAGCAAACGGCTGGCGACGAAGGGCTGCGACCAGAACCGATCGGGGGGCGAGCGGTCTTCGGCGAACAGACGCGCCAGGACGACTGAGGTATCCAGATAGATCAACGTTCGGCCCGGCTGTCGTCCAGATCGCGCAGCACCTCGGCGACTTGCGCCAGAGGCCTGCGTCGCGGCAGCCGCGCCTTGGGCGGAATCTTCGCTGGCGCCAGCAGGCCCTGGCGCATCAACTCGCCCAGCCGCTGCTCGACAGGCGAGGCATCGGCGCGCACGCGGGGCGCCACCAGTTCGGCCACCACCTGGCCACGGTCGGTCACGAGAACGGTTTCGCCGGCCGCCGCCGCGCGCACGTACTCGCTCAGGCGGTTCTTCAGGGTCTTGATGCCAACGCTGTGCATGTCACGCAATGTAGCTACTGGTGGCCACCGTGTCAACGCTGCCGGTGCGCGCAGCTCGGCGTCGCCACTTGCTTCGAGTCGAAAGCGCCGTGGCGTTCGAAAGACTCTCAGGCTCAGCCGGTTTGTCACAAATGCCGCTTGACAATGTTCCGGTGGTCCGGGATTGCTTGGCAAGCAAGGGCAGCCCTCAGCGCAGCCGGACCACGCAACAGCAGGAGATTCGAGATGAGCCTATTCCCGGGATTCACGACACGCCGCGTTCGCGTACAAGGGGTCACGATCAACCTCGTCACTGCGGGCGAGGGCCCGGCCGTGCTGCTGCTGCACGGCTATCCGCAGACGCACGCCGTCTGGCACAAAATTGCGCCGCAGTTGGCGCGCCAGTACACCGTGGTCTGCCCCGACCTGCGTGGCTACGGTGACTCTTCGAAGCCGAAGGGGCTGCCCGACCACTCGAACTACTCCAAGCGGGTCATGGCCCAGGACATGGTCGAGGTGATGCGCAGGCTGGGCCATGCCTCGTTCCACCTCGTGGGCCACGACCGGGGCGGGCGCGTCGGACACCGCATGGCCGCCGACCATGGCCAGGGTGTGGTGCGCACTTTCACGGTGCTCGACATCTCGCCCACGCTGAAGATGTTCGAGTCGACCAACATGGCGTTCGCACGCGCGTACTACCACTGGTTTCTGATGCTCCAGCCCGCCCCTTTGCCGGAGCTGATGCTGGCACCCGTGCTGCCGTTGAGCATCCTGTGCGGCAGCGGTCTCAGCGCGAAGGGTCTGAAGGCCTTCTCCAAGGACGCGCTGGCCGAGTACGTCAGGGTCTTCTCCGATCCACGCACCGTGCACGCCACCTGCGAGGACTACCGCGCCGCAGGCAGCATCGACCTGGAGCATGACCGGGCGGACGCTGGCCGCAAGATCGCCATGCCGGTGCGCGTTCTCTGGGGCTCCCGCGGTGTCGTGGGACAGCAGTTCGACTGCCTCGCGGATTGGCGCGAAGTCGCGCAGCACGCGACCGGTCGAGCACTCGATTGCGGCCACTACATCCCTGAGGAAGCGTCCGCCGAAACCCTGGCCGAGATCCGGCAGTTCCTGCGCTCGCACGCAGCGATTCTGGAAGCTGGGGCGCAGAAAAGGAGTTGACGAGAAGGTGGCCGCGGCGCATCCGGGCTCCGCGCTCAATCCACCTTGGCGCCTGACGACTTGACCAGCGCGGACCATTTCGTCACGTCTGCTTTCACGATCGCGGCGAACTGCGCCGGTGTCGTGATCAGCGGCTCCGCGCCCTGGGCGGCGAACTTGTCGACGACGTCCTTGGACGACAGCACCTCGCGCAGGTCAGCATTGATCATTCTTATGACCTCGACAGGCGTCGCCGCGGGCGCCATCAAGCCAAACCACGGATTGACGTCGAAGCCGGGATAGCCCGATTCAGCGATCGTCGGGATGTCTTTGAAGCTGGGCACGCGCTGCGCGCTGGTCACGGCCAGGGGCTGCACCTGGCCGTTGCGGATCAACCCGGCCACCGACGGCAGGCTGGTGAACACCACCTGGATCTGGCCGCCCAGCAGATCTTGCAGCGCCGGGCCCGCACCCTTGTACGGCACGTGCTGCAGCTTGGTGCCGGCCATCGCGTTCACCATTTCGCCGAGCAGGTGGTTGACCGAGCCGTTGCCAGCGGAGCCAAAGAACACGGGCGATTTGTTGGCCAGGGTCACCAGTTCCTGGAAGGTCTTCGCCGGCAGGTTCAGGTTCGTCACCGCCACGAAAGGCAGCGTCGCGACGGTAGCCACCGGAACGAAGTCGCGCTCGATGTTGAAGCGCAGCTCCTTGTAGAGCGCGCCATTGATCGCATGCGTGCCGACGTAGCTCATCAGCAGCGTGTAGCCGTCGGGCGGCGACTGGGCAACCATCTCCATGCCGATGTTGCCGCCCGCCCCGGCCTTGTTTTCCACCACCACCGTCTGCTGCCATTTCTCGCCGAGTTTTTGCGCGACGATGCGACTCAGCGCGTCAGACGCGCCACCCGGCGCCTGCGGCACGACGATGCGAACCAGCTTGGTCGGATAGCCTTGCGCGGCGGCCGCGAAGGCCAAGCCCAGCAGCAGGCCCGAGACGGCGAGGTGTCGATGGATGCTCAACATGGTGTCTTTCGTGATTCGTCCTTGACGCTGTCCAGCGTGCGCTCGAACTGCTCGGCCAGCGAGCGTTCGAAAAAGCCGTCGTCCGCGCGCGCTATGACCAGCGCGACGCGGCGCTCGACGAGCCGCCGCAGCCGGTAGCGTGCCCGGGCCAGGCGCACCGCGTCGATGCCGCCGGCGCCTGCCAGCCAGGCCTGGTGGCGATCAATCTGTTGCGAGAGTTCGATGATCGATGCGGGCTGGGTCTGTGACGCGAGCATCACCGGCGCCACCCAGGCCCCGGGCGGGTGATGCGCCAGCGACGCGACCCGCTTGATTTCGGCCGCCATGCGTTGCGCGCCCGCGAGGTCGGACTTGTTCACCACCACGATATCGGCCAGTTCCATGATGCCGGCCTTCATCGCCTGCACGGCGTCGCCGCTGTCGGGCTGCATCACGAGCACCAGCGTATCGACCTGCTGGCGCGCAGCATGCTCGACCTGACCCACGCCCACCGTCTCGAGCAGCACTTCGTCGAAGCCGAACGCATCCATCACGTCCAGCATTTCAGGCAGGTTGTCGCTCAGCCCGTCGGCCGCCGTGCGCGAGCCGATCGAGCGGATGTACAGGTCTTGCGCACCCTCGAGCTCGTCCATGCGGATGCGGTCACCCAGGATGGCGCCGCCCGACTTGGGGCTGCTCGGGTCGATCGCCAGCACGCCGACTCGGCCTGCCTGCGCGCGGTGTAGCGCCAGCCGACCGACCAGCGTGCTCTTGCCGGCGCCCGGCGGCCCGGTCACGCCGATGCGTCTGGCCAGACGACCCGTCGCCGGCATCTCGGCCACCGCCGCCGCGGTGGCGCCAGCGTTCGCCAGGCGGGTCAAGGCCTGACCGAGACGGCGCCGGTCCAGCGTTTCGCGGCTCATTCCGCCGTGCGGCCCAGCACCGCCTGGCGATGCTCGTTCAAACGCGGCGGCATCCCGTACTCGGGTGTCGAGTCGTCGAACTTGATCGGGCTGCCCACTGCGCGCAGGTTCGACTCTCCATTACCCAACGGCACAACCAAGTGGCGCTCGGCGACCAGCGCGCTGCGCAGCGCGGAGCCGAGCGTGTCGACCTCGGCAACCACGACCCCGAGCGGGCCGAGGCGGCGCACCCATTCGGCGGCGGAGGCTTGCGCGATCACTTGCTCGATCGCGCGCACCACGACCGCACGGTTCTCGCGCCGGCTTGCCATGGTGGCGAACTCGGGCGCGGTGATCCACTCCTCATGACCCACCTCGCGCGCGAAGCGACGCCAGAAATCGTCGTGCGTGATGAACAGCGTGAGCCAGCCGTGCGCCGTGCCGAAGATCTGCGCCGGCACGATGTACGGGTGCGATGAATCCTGCATGCGCGTCGGTTCTTCACCCGCGTTCAATGCGGCCCCGGCGAGGTAGTTCAGTTGCGACAGCATCACGTCATACATCGCCACATCGACCTGGCCGCCGCGGCCCTGCACGATCTTCGCCAGCAAGCCGATGGCGGCGACGAGGCCGGCGGAGTTGTCGACCGCCGAGTAGCCGGCCTTGGTCGGCTTCGCTGAAGGGTCGCCGGTCAGCGACATCACGCCGGTCAGCGCCTGGATGACGTAGTCGTAGGCCGGCCTCTCGGCGAAGCTGCCCTCCAGGCCGTAGCCCGTCAACGCCACGCACACCAGGCGCGGGTTGACTTCGCGCAGCACCCGGTAGGTGAGGCCGAGCTTCTTGATCGCGCTGGGCCTCAGGTTGGTGACGAGCGCGTGTGCGTCTTTCGCGATGCGGTGCAGGTCCGCCTGACCCTGCGCGCTCGCGAGGTCGAGCACCACGCTCTTCTTGCTGCGGTTCAGGCTGGCGAAGTAGGCGTTGTGCTCGCCGATGAAGTGCGGGCTGACCTTGCGCGCGATGTCGCCTTCCGGCGGCTCGACCTTGATCACTT
>JANMYI010000690.1:0-3258 GCA_031381955.1 Burkholderiales bacterium | reverse complement strand
TTTGAACTCGTTGCATCGCGCGCACGACAAGTGACCAACACCACCCTCACCAGAAGACAAAACGCACTTGCGCTCTTCCAGGCATACGCAGAGAAGGCACTCGCCTCCGGGGCTCCGCCCAAAGGGCTGGAGCAGACGTTCGCGTCGACGTTGGAAATCTCGCCCAGCATGTGGAGCCAGATCAAGTCGTCTCGCCCCATTGGCGACAAGCTGGCCCGGCAGATCGAACAGCACCATGGCAAGCCGGCGAGGTGGCTCGACGAAGCTCGCGAGAGCGACTCGGTGGCGCCTGCGGAGAAAGCCTTCCTAGACCTTGCGTTGAAGGCTTGGCGCGCGACAAACAACGCAGGTCGGAAGGCGCTGCGCGAGCAGATGAAACTGGCCGTCGCCACGCCCAACGCAAAGTAGGCACACCGTCGGGGTCGGCCAAGGGGTGCTCGCCAGGCCGGTGCCGCAGAGACGAACCGCCTGCATTTGATGTGTGAGACGCACGATCAAATGCAGGCGGATCGCGCGTCTCACACATCAAAGTCGCCTGATTCGTTAAGCCGAGCTGCGCGAAGCGCGGTGTCGAGGAACTTGGCCATTGCCGGATGCGACACGCATCGGGCTGGGCAAGGCGGCTCAACGACCGGTCAGTTTGGCCGGGCGCTTGTCGACAAAGGCATTGACCGCTTCAAGGTGGTCTTCGGTGTGGTGCGCCAGCGCCTGGTAGGCGGCCGAGAGTTCGAGCAGCGAGTCCAGCCGCATGTGCTGGCCTTCGCGCAGCAGCCGCTTGGTCAGGCGCAGCGCGTGGCCGGGGTTGGCGGCAATGCGCGCGGCCAGCGCCAACGCTTCGGTTTCAAGTTCGGCCGCGGGCACGACCTCGGCCACCAGGCCCCAGGCCAGCGCCTTGTCGGCCTTGATCATGTCGCCGGTGAAGGCCATGAGGCTTGCCTTGGGCAACCCGATCACGCGCGGCAGCAGCCAGGCACCGCCGTCGCCAGGCACGATGCCGAGCTTGACGAAGCTTTCAGCGAAGAGGGCGTTGTCCGCGGCGATGCGGATGTCGCACATGCAGGCCAGGTCCAGGCCGGCGCCGATGGCAGCACCGTTGACGGCGGCAATCACCGGCAGGTCTAGCTCGTACAGCGCCAGCGGGATGCGCTGGATGCCGTTGCGGTAGCTGTTGCGCAGCTCGTAGGGGTTGCCGGCGAAGATGCCACCGCGCGACTGCATGTCTTTCACGTTGCCGCCGGCGCAAAACGCCGGGCCGTTGCCGGTGAGCACCACGACCTTGGCCTCGTGGTCGCGGCGCAGCTCGGCGCACAGGTCGACGAACTCCTGCATCTGCTGCGGCTCGGAAAGTGCATTGCGCGTCTCAGGCCGGTTCATGCGCACGACAACGACGCCGGCTTGGCGTTCAACGAGCAGAAAAGGGTTTGCGGTGGTCATGCGGATACTCCTTGCGCCAAACACGGCCAACTGAACACGGCCAATTAAAAGGGGCCAATTGAATGTGGCCAACGGTTGTGGGTGATGGCGGGCCACAACTCCGTAGCGCCGCCGCTACACGCGGCGCGGCCGATGCGCTGCGACCACTCGGTGAGCGAGCCGTACTCGCTGCGCCAAGCCCACAGCCGCCGCGTCGACAGGTGCAACCGGTGTTCGTGTGTGAAGCCCATGGCGCCGTGCACGGCATGGGCAATGCCGGCGGCAACGCCCGCGGCCTCGGCGCTGCAGACCTTGGCCGCGGCAATCGGCAGCCAGGCCAGGCCGGTTTCGTTTGACTCGGCACAGGCCGCTTCAGCCGTGACCAAGGCCAGCGCGACATGCTCGGCCAGCACCGCAATCTGGTGGCCGATGGCTTGAAAGCTGCCAATCGCCTGGCCGAACTGCACCCGCTCGGTGGCGTGGCGCGTGCTCATTTCAAGCAGCGCTTGCAAGGCCCCCGCGCTTTGCGCGGCACGCAGCAGCGCGCCGCCTTGCAACAACACGTCGCGCGCAAGGTGGCTGGGCAAAGCGGCGATGGCCAACGGCGTCGCGCCCGCGAATTCGAGATCGTCGCGCGGCTCGCCGGCCATGTTTTGGCGCAGCGTCTGCTGCGTTGAATCCTTCGTGGCCAGCAGCAGCACACTGGCGACGCCGGCGACGCCCGCGTCGTCTGCAACCGCTACGACGTGGTTGACATGGCGGCCCCAGGGCACATCACGCAGCCGGCCGCTGACTCGCCCGTCAGCAAGGGTGAGCGTCGAGGCCGCTGCGAATGACAGCGGCCCGCTCGCCGCATCGATGCCGCTGCTGCCGAGCAGCCAGTTGGCCAGCATCGCTTCGGGCAGCGGCAGCGGCAGGCTGTGGCGCCCGCAGGCGACGAGCACGACGAACAGATCGCCCCAACTGGCGCCGGCACCACCGCTGCCTTCGCACGCCACGGCCAGCGCGAAGCCGGACTCTTCGACGGCACGCCACAGTGCGGCCGGCCAGCTGCCGCTTTCGCAGGCCAGCACGACCGCCGGGGTTGAGTTGTCGGCGAGCAGGCGCTCGATGGTCGACTCGAAAATTTGGCACAGCCGTTCGTCGCTCATCTCAACCCCAGCCCGCGCGCGATGATGCCGCGCAAGATTTCGCGCGTGCCGCCTCGTAGCGAGAACGAGGGCGCCATCTGCATCAGGTGCGCCAGCACGCGGGCATGGTCGCTGCCGCCGGCGCCGCTCGGCGCGGTGTCATGCAGCAGTTGCGCGATCTCGGGCAGCTCCTGCTCGAAGCCGGTGCCCAGGTCCTTGACGCAGCTGGCGGCCAGGGCCGGGTTGGCGCCGACGGCAAGCTGCGCCGTGACCGAAAGCGACATCGTGCGCAGGCCTATCAACTTGGCGGTTAGGCGGCCGATCTCCTTGGCTTGCAGGGCATCGGGTGCGGGGCCGATGGCGTCGATCAGCGTGTGCAGCAGCGCGATGCTGCTGAGGAAGCGTTCGGGCCCGCTGCGCTCAAAGGCCAGTTCGGCGCTCACCTGCGCCCAGCCCTGGCCTTCAGTGCCCACCAGCGCATCCGCACCGAGTTCGACGTTGTCGAAGAAGACTTCATTGAAATGCTCGCCGCCGGTCAGGTCGCGGATCGGGCGGATGGTGACGCCCGGCGCGTGCAGGTCGATGATGAACTGCGACATGCCTGCGTGGCGCGCCTTCGACGGGTCGGCGGTGCGCACCAGCGCGATCATGAAGTGCGACTTGTGGGCGTTGGTGGTCCAGAGTTTCTGGCCGTTGAGCAGCCAGCCATCTCCAC
>JANMYI010000689.1:0-8691 GCA_031381955.1 Burkholderiales bacterium | reverse complement strand
CGCAGGCCTTTTTGGTACTTCCAGGTCTGTTGTTCGTCGTCAGGGCGACCACTCTTTTCATGCGTCAGCGTCACGGTGGCGCCGGGCATCAAAACGGCCTTGCTGCGCAGCAGGTGGGTCAGGTCGTGCCGCGGCAAGTCGGGTGAATCGAAGTACTTGGCATCGGGCCACACGCGCACGCGGGTGCCCTGCTTGCGCTCACCAGAGCTTTGCTTGCGCAGCTTCAACGGCTCAACCACATCGCCACCCGCAAACACCAGGCTGGCCACCTGGCCTTCGCGCCAAACCGTCACTTCCAGCCGCTTGGCCAAGGCATTCGTCACGCTCACGCCCACGCCGTGCAGGCCGCCCGAGAAGCTGTAGGCCGAGGCACCGCCTTTGTCGAACTTGCCGCCGGCGTGCAGCCGGGTGTAGACGATTTCGAGCACCGACACGCCTTCTTCGGGGTGCAGGCCGAAGGGGATGCCGCGGCCTTCGTCGTCCACGCTCACCGCGCCATCGGCATGCAGCGTAAGCGCGATGCGCGCGCCGTGCCCGGCCAGGCATTCATCGGCGGCGTTGTCGATCACTTCCTGCACCACGTGCAGCGGGTTGTCGGTGCGGGTGTACATGCCCGGGCGCTGGCGCACCGGCTCCAGGCCCTTCAGGACACGGATCGAACTCTCTGCGTAAACGCCTTGCTTGGTGGCCATGGCGGCGGATTCTAGGCAGGCGTTTTTGCCTGCCGCCACGCAAGTCAGCGCGCGTTTTCGTGATAGCGCGCGAGGGCCAGGCCGCTGATGTCGATCTCGGGTTGGCGCCCTGAAATCAGGTCCGCCAGCACGCGGCCGGTGCCCGCGGCCATGGTCCAGCCCAGCGTGCCGTGGCCAGTGGCCAGCAGCAAGTTGGGCACGCTCGTGGCGCCGACGATGGGCGTGCCGTCGGGCGTCATCGGCCGCAGGCCGCACCAGAAGCTGGCCTTGGATACGTCGCCCCCCGTGGGGAAGAGGTCGGTCACCACATGCTCCAGCGTGCCGCGCCGGGCCTCGCGCAAGCGCAGGTCAAAGCCGGCGAGTTCAGCGGTGCCACCCACGCGGATGCGCTGGCCCAGGCGCGTGACCGCGACCTTGTGCGTTTCGTCCATCACGGTGGACTCGGGCGCACCAGCAGCGTCGGTGATGGGCACGGTGATCGAGTAGCCCTTCACCGGGTACACCGGCAGCTTCAGGCCCAGTGATTTCAACAGTTGCGGCGTATGGCTGCCCAGCGCGGCGACGTAGCGATCAGCGCTGAAACGGCCCTGCGCCGTGCGCACGGCGGTGATGCTGCCGCCTTCAACTTCCATGGCTTCGACTTGCGTGTTGAAGTGAAACCGCACGCCCAAGGCGCGTGCCATGTCGGCCAACTGCTGGGTGAAGATCAAGCAATCCCCCGTCTCATCACCCGGCAGGCGCAGCGCACCAACAAACTTCTGCTGCGTCAACGCCAGCGCCGGTTCAGCACGAACGAAGCCGGCGCGGTCCAGCAGCTCGTAGGGCACGCCGTACTGCTGCAGCACGGCAATGTCCTTGCCGGTGCCGTCGAACTGCTGTTGCGTGCGAAAGAGTTGCAAGGTGCCCAGGGCACGGTCGTCATACGCAATGCTGGTTTCAGCACGCAGCGCCTTGAAGCAGTCGCGGCTGTACTCGGCCAGCGGCACCATGCGGCTCTTGTTCAACGCATAGGCGCGTTCGCTGCAATTGGCCAGCAGGGCGAGCCCCCAGCGCCACATGGCGGGGTCCAGCATGGGCCAGATCACCAAGGGGCTGTGCGCCATCAACATCCACTTGATGGCCTTGAGTGGCACGCCCGGGCCGGCCCAGGGCGCCGAATAGCCGGGCGAGATTTCGCCGGCATTGGCGAAGCTCGTTTCCAGCGCCGGGCCGGCCTGGCGATCAAGCACCTGCACCTCATGCCCGGCGCGCGCCAGGTAGTAGGCGGTGGTCGTGCCGATCACACCGCTGCCCAGAACAAGCACCTTCATCGCGGTCTCCTCTTTGGGTGCGATTCATATCTTCACAAGCCCTGACGCCATGATGCAACAGCGACGGCGCTAAAGTGTGGCGAATGAACCCAGTGCAAGCAGCGCCGCAAGCGCGCATGTCGATGGCGCAACTGCTGTTGTGCGGCGCCTTGGTGGTTTCGCTGTCGATGGGGATCCGCCACGGTTTTGGGCTCTGGCTGCAACCCATCACCATTGAACGCGGCTGGACGCGCGAAACCTTCTCGCTGGCCATGGCCATCCAGAACCTGGCCTGGGGCCTGGCCGGGCCGTTGGCCGGCATGGTGGCCGACCGCTTCGGCGCCATGCGCGTGTTGTGGGTGGGCGCCTTGTTCTATGCCGCCGGGCTGGTGGCGATGGCCAATGTGAGCAGCGGCACCGGCTTTGCGCTGACCGCCGGCGTGATGGTGGGCCTGGCCCAGGCGGGCACCACTTACGCCGTGGTCTTTGGCGTCATTGCGCGCAACGTGGACGCGGCCAAGCGTTCCTGGGCGATGGGCCTGGTGGCCGCCGCGGGCTCGTTCGGCCAGTTCTTGATGGTGCCGGTGGAAAACAGCTTGATCAGCCACTTTGGCTGGCAGCACGCCTTGTTCATCTTGGGTGCGATGGCGCTGGTGATCTTGCCGCTGGCGTTGGGTTTGAATGAAAAGCCGCAGGCTGCAGCCGGCAGCTTCCAGCAAAGCGTGGGTGCGGCGCTGCGCGAAGCTTTTGCGAACAAGAGTTTTCGCTGGCTCACGGCGGGCTACTTTGTCTGCGGTTTCCAGGTCGTGTTCATCGGCGTGCACATGCCCAGCTACTTGAAGGACAAGGGGCTTGAGCCCGAAGTGGCGGCCACCGCGCTGGCACTGATCGGCCTGTTCAACGTGATCGGCACCTATGGCGTGGGCGTGCTCGGCCAGCACCTATCAAAGCCGCGCATCCTGTCGGCCATCTACCTGCTGCGCGCGCTGGTGATTGCGGCCTTCCTGGCCGCGCCGCTCTCGCCCTGGAGCGTTTATGTCTTCGCCGCCACTATGGGGCTGTTGTGGCTGTCAACCGTGCCGCCCACCAACGCGGTGGTGGCGCAGATCTTTGGCGTGCAATACATGTCGATGCTCGGCGGCTTCGTCTTCCTCAGCCACCAGGTCGGCTCGTTCATGGGCGCCTGGCTGGGCGGGCGGCTGTACCAGGTTTACGGCAGCTACGACGTGGTCTGGTGGCTGGCCGTTGCGCTGAGCGTGATGGCGGTGCTGGCCAACCTGCCGGTGCGTGAAACGCCACTGCTGCGGGCGCAGCCGGCATGACGGCGATGCACAAGCCCATGTACCAGCGCCTGCTCGGTTGGACGCTGGCCGCCCTGGCCCTGGGCGCGGTGTTCGCCGCCTACCTCAACCCGCATTTGGCGGTGGATCTGGCCGTGCGTTTCTGGGCTTGTTTTTGATGAATCACGCCGGCCTGGCCGCGCCCTCGCCCTGGGTCACGCGCTTCACGCCGCTCATTCGCCCCGGCGGCACGGTGCTCGACGTGGCTTGCGGCGGCGGGCGCCATGTGCGCTGGTTCAGCCAGGCCGGCTTCAAGGTCACCGGTGCGGATCGCGACGAAGCCGCGCTGGCGCCGCTGCACGGCCAGGCCGAGATCATCGTGGCTGATCTCGAAGCCGGGCCCTGGCCCTTGGATGGGCGCCGGTTCGATGCCGTCGTCGTCACCAACTACCTGTGGCGCCCGCTGCTGCCGCGGCTGCTCGCTGCGCTGGCGCCCGGTGGCGTGCTGCTGTATGAAACCTTCGCGCAGGGCAACGAAACCGTCGGCCGGCCATCGCGGCCTGACTTCTTGTTGCGCCCGGGCGAGTTGCTCGAAGCCGCGCAAGGCCTGCGCGTGGTGGCCTTTGAAGGCGGCTACCTGGCCGACCCACCGCGCTTTGTACAGCGCATTGCGGCGCTGGCGTTCGACCCCACGGCAGACCAGCCCGTGCGCGCAGCGTTGGCCTAAAATCAGCCGATTCCCAGGATCACTTTCATGACACCCATTCTTGGCAGCCTCGTCGCACTGGTCACGCCGATGCATGAAGACGGCAGCATTGACTACCCCGGCCTGCGCAGGCTGGTTGATTGGCACATCGCCGAAGGCACGGCCTGCCTTGTCGTGGTGGGCACCACGGGCGAATCGCCCACGGTCAGCGTGGAAGAGCACTGCGAAATCATCCGCGTCTGCGTTGCGCATGCCGCCGGGCGCGTGCCCATCATGGCCGGGGCGGGCGGCAACGCCACGTCTGAAGCGATCGAACTCACGCGCTTCGCCAAGAGCGTGGGCGCCGCGTGCAGCTTGCAGGTGGTGCCTTACTACAACCGGCCATCGCAAGAAGGTATCTACCAGCACTTCAAGGCCATTGCGCAGGCGGTTGACCTGCCCGTGGTGCTGTACAACGTGCCCGGCCGCACGGTGGCCGATTTGCAGTTCGAAACCACCATGCGACTGGCCCAGTTGCCCGGCGTGGTGGGCATCAAAGACGCCACCGGCGACGTCGAACGCGGCGCGCAACTCATCAAGCACGCACCAAAGGGCTTTTGCGTCTATTCAGGCGACGACGGCACGGCCGTGGCACTGATGCTGCTGGGTGGCCATGGCAATGTGAGCGTCACCGCCAACGTGGCGCCGCGCTTGATGCATGAACTGTGCACGGCCGCCATGGAGGGCCAGGCCCGGCGCGCCGCCGAGCTGCACCTGCGCTTGCTCGAACTGCACAGCGCCTTGTTCTGCGAACCCAGCCCTGCCCCCACCAAGTGGGCCATGGCCCAACTGGGCTTGTGCTCGGCCGCGTCAAGGCTGCCCATCGTGGCGCTGACGGCCGCGGGCCAGGCCCGCGTAGCCAGCGCGATGGCGTTGGCCGGCCTGCGTTGAACCCTCACCACATCTTGTGCGCGGCCTTGGCGCCGCGCTGGAGCACCCCGCACGTGAACCGACCCCGTTTTGCCCGCCCCTTCCTGCGCCTGGCTGCGCTGCCCTTGGCTGCCGCGCTGTGCGCGACAGGCTGCTCCACCGTGGAGAATTTTCTCGGCGGCGACAAGGTCGACTACCGCAGTGGTGCGACCAAGACCGCCGCGCTCGATGTGCCGCCCGATCTGACCCAACTCGCGCGCGAGAGCCGCTTTCAGGTGCAGGGCGGCAGCGTCAGCGCCAGCGGCCAGGCCGTGGCAGCGGCTGCACCTGCGGCCGCCGCCGTGGTGGCGCCGGTGGCCATAGGCGCCATGAAGATCGAACGCGACGGCAACCAGCGTTGGCTGAATGTGCCGTTGCCGGCAGACCGGCTGTGGCCGCAACTGCGTGGCTTCTGGCAGGAACTGGGCTTCAACCTGGTGACCGATTCGCCCGAGGCCGGTGTGATGGAAACCAGCTGGGCCGAGAACCGCGCCAAGATTCCGATGGACTTCGTGCGCTCGGCACTTGGGCGCTTGTTCGATTCGTTGTATTCAAGCAGCGAGCGCGATCGCTTCCGCCTGCGCGTGGAACGCAACGGCGCAGGCAGCGATGTCTTCATCACCCACCGCGGCATGGAGGAGGTGTACGTCGGCGCGCTGAAAGAAAACACCACCTGGCGCCCGCGCGCGAACGACCCGCAGCTCGAAGCCGAAATGCTGACGCGGTTGATGGTCAAGCTCGGTGGGCGCGAAGACGCGCCGCGCAACCAGGTGGCGGCCACCGGCGCCGCAGCGCCTGGGGCGACGGCCACGGCGGTGCTGCCGGCACGTGCGCGCGTGCTCAGCGGCCGCCCCGCCGCCAGCTTGCAGGTCGACGAAAGCTTTGACCGCGCCTGGCGTCGCGTGGGCCTGGCGCTGGATCGCAGTGGCTTCACCGTGGAAGACCGCGATCGCGCAGCAGGCGTGTATTTCGTTCGCTATGTCGACCCGAAAAGCGCCGGCAAGGAAGACCCCAGCATCTTCCAACGCATGTTCGGCCGCACCGACACCGACACCGCCCCCGTGAAATACCGCGTCTCGGTCAAGGCCGAGGCCGACAAATCGGTCGTGGCAGTGTTGAACTCACAGGGCGCTGCTGAAGCCGGCGAGCATGGCCAACGCATCGTCGAGATTTTGCTTGGCGAGCTGAAATAGCCATCGCGCTCGCCATGAAAAAAGCCGCCCGAGGGCGGCTTTTTGCTGCATGCCAACACAGGCCTCACGGCCTGGCCGCATCACTTCTTGACGGCATCCTTGGCGGCATCCACGGTCTTGGCCGCGGCGTCCTTGGCAGCGTCCATGGCCTTGCCAGCGGCGTCCTTCGCGGCATCAGCCACCGCACCCGCGGCGGCTGAGGCAGCACCGGCGGCGGCCGAGGCAGCAACGTCGGCGGCAGTGGACACGGCCGAGGCGGCGGTGGCCGCAGCGGCGGTCGCGGTGGCGGTCGCGGCGGCAGCCGGGGCAGTGGCGGGAGCGGCTGTTTCAGCCTTCTTGCCGCAAGCAGCCAGGGCCACCGTGGCCACCAAAGTGGCGAGCAGGAGAGTCTTGTTCATGGAAGGATCCTCGATTTAGTAGGGGAAGAGCAACGATCGAATCACGCACAGTGCGCAGCAGATCATGAGAGCCCAAATCAACTCGAGCTCAGCCAGACATTCTAGCCGAACTAGGTGCATTCCCTGTAGTTGCGCTACAGACCCAAGGTCGTGAAGCCGGGGCCGGCCAGTGAACGTTGCAAAACCACGTCAATCTGTTCGGCCCACTGCTGCACGGCGGCACGCTCGGTTTGGGCTTGGCCCAACCAAAGCGCAGGGTCATTGAGCACGACGATCGCCGCACGCTCAACCCATGCCGCGCTGGGCAAGGCCAAGGCGTCCGGTGGCGCCAGGCGCCACTGCACGGCATGCGACCAGGTTGCCCCCCAGCGCGCAAACCGCGGGTGACCCAAACCCATCGCCGCGCCGCCGCTGCGCAGCAGCGTCAACTGGCGCAGAGGCAAGCGCAGCCAGGCGGCCAGGCCAGACAGCAACGCCTCATCGTCCAATGGCCAGTCGTCGAAAGACGGGTCGGCCCAGACCATGGACCGCGCGCGCTGCGCCAACGCCACCTGCGTGGCCCAGTTCAGGGCCGCTAGAAAGCTGGCGGGGCTGTCGATGTGTAGCGACGCCGGCAGCGGCGGCTCAGGTTGAGTCATGTCGTGTCCCCATGCAACCACCCCGCCCACACCCAGCCTGCCAGCACGCCGCGCGCACCCTGACTCAGCCGAGCAAACTGCGCTGGGGTGAGCCGCTGCTCGTCGGCCAGCTGGCGCAGCAAAGTCGCGTCGCGGCCCGCACATTCGAAGGCTTCGCCGTTGATGAACAGGTGGGCGTCGTCATACAGCATCTTGCTGCGCCGATCCAGGCGCAGGCCGTTGCCCGGCTTCAGCGCGCCGCCCACCTCAAACGTTACTTTCGGCTTGGGCTCGGTCAACCACTCGCCCAGCGCGCAGCCCAGGGCTTGAGGTTGCGCCAGGGCCTGGCGCAAGGCCCTGGCGGCAAAGGCCTGCAGCGCCGGCGGCAGGCGCGCCGGCTGTGCCGTGGCCGCCTGCGCCGGGTCGGCATAGGGTTGCTGCGCTGCCTCCGAGTCGCAGGCATCGGCCAGGCGCTGCAACAGCTCGGCCGCCATCTGCGCCGGCGTTTGCGCCCGAAAGCCCACCGATGCCGTCATGCATTCGCCCTCGGCCACGCCGTCATGCGCCCAGCCCGGGGGCAGGTACAGCATGTCACCCGGCTCCAGCAGCCACTCCTGCGTCGGCTTGAAGCGCTTGAGAATCTTCAACGGCAGGCCCGGCTTGAATGCGGCGTCGCCCGGCGGCGCGATGCGCCAACGCCGCCGGCCCTGCACTTGCAGCAAGAACACGTCGTAGGCGTCCACATGCGGCCCCACGCCGCCGCCGAGCGTGGCGTAAGACAGCATCAGGTCATCGAGCCGCGCGCGCGGAATGAAGGTGAAACATTCAAGCAGCGCGGCCGCGGCGTCAAGATGCAAGTCGAGCCCCTGCACCAGCAAGGTCCAGCCACCTTGGCGCATGGGCGGCAACGCGCGCCGCGGCAGCGGCCCGTGGCGCATCTGCCAGGCACCCCCGGACGGCTCGCGCCACACCAGGCGCGACTCCACTTCTTCGCGTGCGGCCAGCGCAAACAACTCATCGCGCGGCACCAAGGCCAGGCCACCGGGCAGCGCCTGGCGCACCAGCAACGGCGCCTTGTGCCAATGCGCGCGCATGAAGGCCGCGCACGACAGGCCGCCGAGCAAGGGCGTGGGTTGCAGCAGGTTCATGCAAGCATTTTGCCCATGCGATGATGGCCGCATGAACATTCAAGCCCCCTGCGTGGTCACATTGAGCTGGAAGTTGTGCGACGCCCAGAACCAGCTGATCGACGAGCTGACCGAACCCACCGAATTTTTCTTTGGCGGCGAAGACCTGCTGCCCAAGGTGGAAGAAGCCCTGACCGGCCATGCACCGGGCGATGCGCTGAACGTGCACCTGGAACCCGAACATGCCTTCGGCGACTACGACGCCGCGCTGGTGTGTTTCGAGAACCGCGCGCTGTTTCCCGAGCAATTGGAAACCGGCATGCGCTTCGAAGGCCTGCCGCCGGGTGCGGCCACGCCCGACATGCCCGTCGACGCCATCTACACCGTGACCGAGATTTACGCCACCCATGTGGTGCTGGATGGCAACCACCCGCTGGCCGG
>JANMYI010000649.1:0-8524 GCA_031381955.1 Burkholderiales bacterium | reverse complement strand
CAGGACTTCTCGCCGCTGCTGGCACCGCTGGCGCGTCATGCACGAGCCGTTGCGCTCATCGGCCGCGATGCCGGTCTGATCGAAGCATTGATCGCCAGCGCTAACCTGCCCATGCAGCGGCACGCCACCTTGGAGCAGGCCACCGCCTGGTGCTTCGAGCAAGCCCAGCCGGGCGACGCGGTGCTGCTCAGCCCGGCCTGCGCCAGCCTGGACATGTTTCGCAACTACGGCCACCGGGCCGAAGTCTTCGTCGCCGGGGTGCAGGCCTTGGCGCATGAACACGGGGAGCTGGCGGCATGAGCGCCCCAAGACCGGCCGAAGCCGGCCGTCCCCCGAGGGGATCAAGGAAAGTGGCAAAGCCACATTTCCTTGAGACCGCCCTGGGCGCACGCCTGACGGCTGTCTTCACGCGCCTGTTCGCGCCGCGCGAAGCGGCGCTGCCGGTGCGCGACGCCTTGCCGCGCGGCCGCGCGGCACAAGCGCGCAGCGCCGGGTTCGACCAGGCCTTGGTCGCCGTGGTGGTGGCCTTGCTCGCGCTGGGCCTGGTGATGGTCTACTCGGCTTCGGTGGCCTTGCCCGACAGCCCGCGCTTCAACCGCTTCGCGCCGGCGCATTTTCTCAACCGCCATGCACTGTCGCTGGCCATTGGCCTGTGCGCGGCGCTGGTGGTGGTGCAGATTCCCGTCAGCTTTTGGGAACGCTTTGCGCCCTGGGTCTTCGTGGCCGCGCTGCTGCTGTTGGTGCTGGTGCTGATCCCCCAGGTGGCGCCGCGCATCAACGGCGCGCGGCGCTGGCTGCCGCTGGGCGTGATGAACTTCCAGCCCAGTGAACTGGCCAAGCTGGGCATGGCCATGTACGCCGCCAGCTACATGGTGCGCAAGATGGATGTGAAAGAAAAGTTCTGGCAAGCGGTGTGGCCCATGGCGGTGTCGCTGGGCGTGATCGGCCTGCTGCTGCTGGCCGAGCCTGACATGGGCGCCTTCATGGTCATCGCCGCCATCGCGCTGGGCATCCTGTTCCTGGGCGGCGTGAACGGGCGCATGTTCGCGCTGGGCGTGGCGGTGTTGCTCGGCGCCTTCGTCTTGATGATCGCGCTCAGCCCCTGGCGCGCGCA
Source organism: Burkholderiales bacterium (assembly GCA_031381955.1). Lineage (GTDB taxonomy): Bacteria > Pseudomonadota > Gammaproteobacteria > Burkholderiales > Burkholderiaceae_C > Rubrivivax. Next base: position 7,410 of record JANMYI010000649.1, on the reverse strand, counting down.
GCGCATCTTCGCCTACCTCGACCCCTGGAACCCGCTGTACGCGCAAGGCAAGGCCTACCAGTTGACTCATTCGTTAATTGCCTTCGGCCGCGGCCAGCTTTTCGGCCAGGGCCTGGGTGACAGCGTTGAAAAACTGCACTACCTGCCCGAGGCGCACACCGACTTCCTGCTCGCCGTGATCGGCGAAGAACTCGGCTTCGTGGGCGTGCTGGCGGTGGTGCTGGCGTTCTTCTGGTTGACGCGGCGCATCTTCCTCATCGGCCGCCAGGCGATTGCGCTGGACCGCATCTTCGCCGGTCTGATGGTGCAGGGCCTGGGCCTGTGGGTCGGCGGCCAGTCGTTCATCAACATGGGGGTCAACTTGGGCGTGCTGCCGACCAAGGGCTTGACGCTGCCGCTGTTGAGCTACGGGGGTTCAGCGATCCTGATGAACTTGATTGCGCTGGCGATCGTGGTGCGGGTGGACTTCGAGAACAGGCAACTCATGCGGGGAGGTCGCGCGTGATGCCCCACCTCGTCGTCATGGCCGCGGGCACCGGCGGGCACATCATTCCCGGCCTGGCCGTGGCGCGCGAAATGCAAGCGCGCGGCTGGAGCGTGAGCTGGCTGGGCACGCTGCTGGGCATGGAAAACAAGCTCGTTCCACCCAGCGGCTTGTTGCTGGACCGGGTGGACTTTTCCGGCATGCGCGGCAAGGGCTGGCGCCACACGCTGGGCGGCGCGTTCAAGCTCGTGGCCGCCTTCTTCAAAAGCCTGGGCGTGCTGCGCCAGCGCCAGGCCGACGCCGTGCTCGGCATGGGCGGCTATGTCTGCCTGCCCGGCGGTTGGGCCAGCGCGTTGCTGCGCAAGCCGCTGCTGCTGGTGAATGCCGACGCCGGCCTGCTGCTGAGCAACCGCGCCCTGCTGCGTCTGGCCGGCCGCGTGGCCTTCGGCTTTGATGGCGCAGCGGCGCGCACCACACCGCGCGGTGTGGTCACCGGCAACCCGGTGCGCCGCGAGATCGAAAACCTGCCCGCGCCGGCTGAACGCTTTGCCCACCGCAGCGGGCCACTGCGCCTGCTGGTGGTGGGTGGCAGCCTGGGCGCCAAGGTCTTGAACGACACGCTGCCGGCGGCGCTGGCGTTGCTACCACTTAACGTTCGGCCTGATCTTGTTCATCAAACCGGTGCCGCGCAGGTGGACGCCGTGCGCGCCGCCTACGCCGCAGCGGGCGTGGCCGCCGAGGTGCAGCCCTTCATCGAACGCATGGACGAGCAGCTTGCGCGCTGCGACCTGATCATCTGCCGCGCCGGTGCCGTGACGGTGAGCGAACTGTGCGCCGCCGGCGTGGCCAGCGTGCTGGTGCCGCTGATCGTTTCCACCACCGCGCACCAGCGCGACAACGCCGAAAGCCTGGCCCGTGCCGGCGCGGCCATTCACCTGCCGCAGGCGCTGTTGAACCCGCCCGCGTTGGCCGAGCTGCTGCAAGGCTTGACGCGTGAGCGGCTGCTGGGCCTGGCCGAGCACGCACGCGCCCTGGCGCGGCCACAAGCCGCGGCGCGCGTGGCCGATGAAATTGAAGCGCTGCTGGCCCAGAAGGAGGCCGCATGAAGCACGCCGTCAAGCACATCCACTTCGTCGGCGTCGGCGGCGCCGGCATGAGCGGCATCGCCGAGATCCTGCACAACCTGGGCTTCGTGGTCTCGGGCTCCGACCAATCCGACAGCGCCACGTCTCGACGGTTAGCCGGCCTGGGCATTCGCGTCTTCGTCGGGCACGACGCAACGCACATTGCCGGCGCGCAAGCCGTGGTCACGTCCACCGCGGTGAGGGGCGACAACCCCGAGGTCATGGCCGCGCGCGGCGCGCGCATCCCGGTGGTGCCGCGCGCCGTGATGCTGGCCGAGTTGATGCGCCTGAAGCAGGGCATCGCCATCGCCGGCACGCATGGCAAGACGACGACCACCTCGCTGGTCACCAGCGTGCTGGCGCAGGCCGGCGTGGACCCCACGTTCGTGATCGGCGGCAAGCTCAATTCGGCCGGGGCGAATTCGCGCCTGGGCTCGGGTGCGTACATCGTGGTCGAGGCCGACGAGAGCGACGCCTCGTTTTTGAACCTCACGCCCGTGCTCAGCGTGGTGACCAACATCGACACCGACCACATGGAAACCTACGGCCACGACTTCGCGCGCCTGAAGGCCGCGTTCGTGGAATTCCTGCACCGCATGCCGTTCTATGGCACGGCGGTGCTGTGTGGCGACGATGCCGGCGTGCGCAGCATCATCCCCATGATCTCGCGCCCGGTCATGAGCTATGGCCTGGGCGAAGGCATGCAGGTGCGCGCTGTGGACGTGCTGGCCCTGCCCGGCGGCCAGATGCGCTTCACCGTGCAGCGGCGCAACGGCGCGGCGATGCCCGATCTGCCCATCACCCTGAACCTGCCCGGCGAACACAACGTTCGAAATGCACTGGCCGCCATTGCCGTGGCCACCGAGTTGGAATTGCCCGATGAACCCATCGCCCAGGCGCTGGCTGAGTTCAGCGGCGTGGGCCGGCGCTTCCAGCGCTGGGGTGAGTTGAACGCCACGGGCGGCGGGCGCTTCACGCTGATCGACGACTACGGCCACCACCCGGTGGAAATGGCCGCGGTGCTGGCCGCGGCGCGCGGCGCCTTCGCCGGCCGGCGCATCGTGCTGGCCTTCCAGCCGCACCGCTACACGCGCACGCGAGATTGTTTCGAAGACTTCGTCAAAGTCATGGGCACGGCGGATGCCGTGCTGTTGACCGAGGTGTATGCCGCGGGTGAAGCGGCAATAGTGGCTGCCGACGGCCGCGCCCTGGCGCGCGCGCTGCGCGTGGCCGGCAAGGTGGACCCGGTGTTCGTGGACGACGTGGCTGAGCTGCCGGCTGAAGTGGCCAGCTATGCGCGCGACGGCGACGTGGTGATCGCCATGGGCGCGGGCACGATCGGCAATGTGCCGGCGCGGGTGGTGGAGCTTTGCGGGGAGGCAGCAACATGAGCCTCGCGCGGCCGCCCGAAGAGGCTCGCACCGCAGTGCGCAGCACGGAGGAATCCAAATGAGCGCATCGTTCGGCAAAGTTGCGGTGCTCATGGGGGGGTCTTCGGCCGAGCGCGAGGTCTCGCTCATGTCCGGCAACGGCGTGCTCAAGGCCTTGTGCGACAGCGGCGTCGACGCCCATGCCTTCGACCCCGCCCAACGCGGCCTGCATGAATTGCGCAGCGAAGGTTTCGCCCGCGTCTTCATCGCCCTGCACGGCCGCCACGGTGAAGACGGCACGGTGCAAGGCGCGCTCGAACTGCTCGGCCTGCCCTACACCGGCTCGGGCGTGATGGCGTCGGCCATCGCCATCGACAAGGTCATGACCAAGCGGCTGTGGAGCAGCGTGAAGCTGCCCACGCCACGCTGGTGCCGGCTGGAAGCCGATGAACTGAGCCGCGAGCGAGTGATCCAGGTGCCCGATGAACTGGGCCTGCCCTTGATCGTGAAGCCGCCGCGCGAAGGCTCGTCGCTCGGCGTGACCAAGGTGCTGGGCTATTCGCAAATGCAGGCGGCGGTGGAACTGGCCAGCCGCTACGACCCCGATGTGCTGTGCGAAGAGTTCATCGACGGCGACGAAATCACCTGCCCGGTGCTGGGCACCGGTGCGGCGGCCGTGGCCCTGCCGGTGGTGCGCATCAATGCCCCGGGTGGCAACTACGATTTCGAGCACAAATACTTTTCCGAGGACACCGGCTACCTCTGTCCCAGCGGCTTGCCCGCGGCCGAGGAGGAAGAAGTGCAGCGCCTGGTGCTGGCCGCCTACCGCGCCCTGGGTTGCCGCGGCTGGGGTCGGGCTGATTTGATGGTGCGCGGCAGCGACCGCAAGCCCTACTTGCTGGAGATGAACACCTCGCCGGGCATGACCAGCCATTCGCTGGTGCCCATGTCGGCGCGCGCCGCCGGCCTGAGCTACGAACAGTTGTGTCTGCGCTTGTTGGCCGGTGCCACGCTGGACAGCGCCCGCCCGCCCCACGCCGCACCGCCAGCAGGAGCGAGCGCTTGATCATGGCCGCCGCCCTGACCGAACTGCCGCCCGACGTGCGCCTGATGAACGGCCTGGCGCAGGCCGCGTTCATCGCCCTGGCCCTGCTGCTGCTGGGCGCCGCGTTGGCCTGGGCGGCGCGTGCGCCGTGGCTGCCCATCCGCCAGCTGCGCATCGAAGGCGAGCTGTTGCGCAACAACGCCGCCACGCTGCGCGCCAATGCCATGCCGCGCTTGACCGGCAACTTCATAGGCATGAATTTGCAGCAGGCGCGCGCCGCGTTCGAGGCCGTGCCCTGGGTGCGCCAGGCCACGGTGACGCGGGTCTGGCCCGACAAGCTGGTGGTGCGCCTGGTGGAGCACCGCGCCGCCGCGCTGTGGCAGGCCGAAGACGGCAGCGAGCGCTTGGTGAACATGCAGGGCGAAGTGTTCGATGCCAACCTGGGCGACGTGGAGGACGACGACCTGCCGACCCTGGCCGGGCCGGCGGGCACCTCACTGCGCATGCTGGCACTGCTGCACAAGCTGGTGCCGCTGGCGCAGGCGCTGGACGCCGAGATCAACACGCTCACGTTGTCGGGCCGCGGCTCGTGGCGCGCCGAGCTGGACAGCGGCGCGGTGCTGGAACTGGGCCGCGGCAGCGACGAAGAAATCATCGAGCGCGGCGCGCGCTTCGTGCGCACCCTGGGGCAGGTGCACCAGGCCTACCCGGCACCGCTGGAATACGCTGACTTGCGCCACGCGCAGGGTTACGCCGTGCGGCTGCGCGGCATCACCACGCTGGCGCCGGCCGCAGCGCGCAAGAAATAAAAGACGAGGCAACGAAGATGGCCAAGGAATTCAAGGACGTGGTGGTGGGGCTGGACATCGGAACGGCCAAGGTGATGGCGGTGGTGGCCGAAGTCATGCCCGACGGCGAGCTGCGCGTGGCCGGCCTGGGCGTGGCCACCACGCACGGCCTGAAGCGCGGCGTGGTGGTGAACATCGACGCCACGGTGCAGAGCATCCAGCAGGCCTTGAAAGAGGCCGAAATGATGGCGGCGTGCAAGATCGAATCGGTCTTCACCGGCATCACCGGCAGCCACATCCGCGGCCAGAACTCAACCGGCATGGTGATCGTGCGTGACCAGCGCGAGGTCAGCCCGGCCGACGTGGCCCGCGTGGTGGAAACGGCCAAGGCGATCAACATCCCCAACGACCAGCGCGTGCTGTTGGTGGAGCCGCAGGAATTCATCATCGATGGCCACGAGGTGAAAGAGCCCGTGGGCATGAGCGGCAGCCGGCTCGAGGTGAAGGTGCACATCGTGACCGGCGCGCAAAGCGCGGCCGAGAACATCTTGAAATGCGTGCGCCGCTGCGGCCTGGAAGTGGAGCGCCTGGTGCTCAACCCGAGTGCGTCGAGCGCCGGGGTGTTGACGCAAGACGAGCGCGAACTGGGCGTGGTGCTGGTGGACATCGGCGCCGGCACCACTGATGTAGCGATCTTCACCGATGGCTCCATTCGCCACACCGCGGTCATTCCGATCGCCGGCGATTTGATCACCAGCGACATCGCCATGGCGCTGCGCACGCCCACCAAAGACGCTGAAGAGATCAAGCTGCAATACGGCGTGGCCAAGCAACTGCTGGCCGACCCGCTGGCGCAACTGGAAGTGCCCGGCCTGGGCGACCGCGCACCGCGCATGTTGAGCCGCCAGGCGCTGGCCGGCGTGATCGAGCCGCGGGTGGAAGAAATCTATTCGCTGGTGCAGCAGGTGATTCGCCAAAGCGGCTTTGAAGAGCTGCTGTCTTCGGGCGTGGTGATCACCGGCGGCTCCAGCGTCATGCCCGGAATGGTGGAGCTGGGCGAAGACATCTTTTTAAAGCCCGTGCGCAGAGGCTTGCCTTTGTACAACGGGCCCTTGCACGACATGGTGGCCAACCCGCGCTCGGCCACCGTGATGGGCTTGTTGGAAGAGGCGCGCCTGTCGCGGGCACGGGGGGTGAAGGCGGCGGGGCAGGCCGGCTCGGTGAAGAGCTGGTTTGGCCGTTTGCGCGACTGGTTCTTGGGGAACTTTTAACGACATGACAACAAACAGCCTGGACCACATCCACAGGCATTCGCTCTTTGATTTCAAACCACTTTTTTTGGCAACTGCATTGACTCAGGACGGAGGTTCATGATGACTATCGAGATGATCGAAGAATTTGACCAGGGCACGCAAATCAAGGTGATCGGCGTGGGCGGTGGCGGCGGCAATGCCGTCGAACACATGATCAGCCAGGGCGTGCAAGGCGTGGAGTTCATCGTCGCCAACACCGACGCACAGGCCTTGAACCGCAGCGGCGCGGGGCAGCTCGTGCAGCTTGGCGAATCGGGCCTGGGCGCGGGCTCCAAGCCCGAGGTGGGGCGCTCCGCGGCCGAAGAAGCGGTGCAGCAGATTCGCGACGCCATCCAGGGCGCGAACATGCTGTTCATCACCGCCGGCATGGGCGGGGGCACGGGCACGGGCGCGGCGCCGGTGATCGCGCGCATCGCCAAGGAAATGGGCGTGCTCACCGTGGGCGTGGTGACCAAGCCGTTCGAGTTCGAGGGCCGCCGGCGCAGCAAGCAGGCGGATGATGGCGTGAGCGAACTCGAGGCCAATGTCGATTCGCTCATCGTCGTGTTGAACGAGAAGTTATTGGACGTGCTCGGCGACGACGTGACGCAAGACCAGGCCTTTGCCCACGCCAACGATGTGCTGAAGAACGCCGTGGGCGGCATCAGCGACATCATCCACATCCCGGGCCTGGTGAACGTCGACTTCGAAGACGTGAAGACCGTGATGAGCGAGCCCGGCAAGGCCATGATGGGCACGGCGCAAGCCAGCGGCCCCGACCGCGCCAACAAGGCCGCCGACCTGGCCGTGGCCTGCCCGCTGCTCGAAGGCATCGACCTGAGCGGCGCGCGCGGCGTGCTGGTGCTGATTGCGGCCAGCAAGGCGACCTTCAAGCTGGCCGAAAGCCGCAACGCCATGAACACCATTCGCCGCTACGCCAGCGACGAGGCGCACGTGATCTACGGCACCGCCTACGACGAAACCCTGGGCGACCAGTTGCGCGTGACGGTCATCGCCACGGGCCTGTCATCGGCCGCGCGGCGCGCCCAGGCGCCGTTGAGCGTGGTGCCGCCGCAGGCCAGCTTGCGCACCGGCACCGACAACCTGCCGATCATGGACAACCTGGTGGCGTCGCAGCCTGGCCAGGGTGGGCACGGTGGGCACCATGGACAGCACGACTACACCAACCTGAACTCACCCACCGTGTGGCGCACGCCGCGCTCGCAAACCGCGGCGGCCAAGGTGGAGGCGTTGTCGAGCAACGGCATGGACGAAATCGAGATCCCGGCGTTCTTGCGCAAGCAAGC
>JANMYI010000673.1:0-15001 GCA_031381955.1 Burkholderiales bacterium | reverse complement strand
CGGCCCTGCACGAGCTGCGTGCCGCCAAGCAGATCAATGCGCCCGCCCGGCGCACCAGTGGCCGAGGTCAGGCTGCCGGCAGCCAGCACCATCTCGTCGCCCGCGCGCAGCAGCACCGCCCCGCCCGGCCCGCTGGCCAGGCCATCGGCGCGCACCACGCCGGCCTGATTGACCATCGCGCCTTGCAGGTCGATGACGCCGCCCGCGGCGCTGAGCACACCGCGATTCAGCACGGCCTGGCCCGGCGCGAAAACGCGCACGGCGATGTCGGGCTGCGCACTGTCGGCCAACTCCACGCTGGCGGCGGCATGCATGCCGATGCGGCCCCGCGGTGCGTCGATTTCACCGTCGTTGACCACCCCGCCACCACCGACCAGCAAGATGCGCCCGCCGCTGCGGCTGCGCAGCGCGCCGGCGTTGCTGACGGTGGCACCCGGCACGCCAGCCAGTTGATCAAGCCGGCGCGTGCCAGCGGCCCAGTCGGCGCTGGAAACGTGCAGCGTCGAGGCCACGAGCCCGGCCACGTCGACCCGCGCGTCGCGGCCGAACAGCACACCGTGGGGGTTGATGAGCCAGACCTCGCCGTTGCTGCTCAGGCGCCCGAGGATCTGCGACGGGTCGCGGCCGAGCACGCGGTTGAGCACCTGGCTGGAAGCATCAGCTTGATCGAAGCGCACCGCCGCTTGCGGCCCGATGGAGAAGCTGCGCCAGTCGATCGCAGTGCTGCGCCCGCTGGTCACCGTCATGGTCTGGCCCGTGGTGGTGATGCGGGCCTGGCCGTGCACCACCATGGGCGCAGCCGGCAGCAGCGGGTCGCCGGCGTAGGTGCCCAGCGGCCAAGCGGCCAGGCCACACAGCACGGCCTGTGCGAGCCGCGACTGGTGAAGATGAACAGGCAGTGCCATGGTGGTTCTCCTGTACTGAGTCGGCGTCAATATACAAAGCGCAGCCAGACGTGGCCGCGCGTGTGCCCGCGCTGGGTGGTGCCAGCGCTGCGCAGCGCGTGGGCAATGTCCAGGCTGACCGTGAGCGCGCGCGCGTCCAGGCGCAGGCCGAAGCCGGCGCTGGCCAGGTCGCAATGCAACTGCGTGCCGCTGCACGGCGCGGCGTCGCGGTTACGCAGCGTGGCGGCATCAACGAACAGCAGCGGGCGCAGCGTGGTGCCCGGCCAGGGCAGCCCCTGCCAACCCGGTGCAGACAACTCCAGCGACAGCGCCAGGCCATGGTCGGCAGCGAGTTCGCGCTCCTCATAGCCACGCACCGAGCTGCGCCCACCGGCACCGAACTGCATCGCCGGCACCAACGGCTGCGCCGCCCATTGCCCGGCCACACGCGCGCTGGCGGCCCAGCCCGTGGCGCTCAGGCGTTGTTGCGCGCTCAATTGGGCCCGCAGCGCGGTGAAGGTGGGTCGCGCGCCAGGCCGCACGGCGTCGAACGCAGCGCGGTCAGCACGGCCGCCGCCCGCGGCCAGGCCCTGCACCCAGGCCAGGTTCAAGGCCAGCGGCCGGTGCGCGTCGCCGGCCAGGCTGTATTCCAGCGTCAAGGGCAGGATGGCCAAGTCGCCACCGGCGCTGCCGCAGGCCCCAGTGGGCAGGGTGCCGATGGCGCATTGATTGCGCTGGTCGCGGTATTCGAGCGCAAGCGCCAGGCGCGCGTCAACCCCCGCCAGCCGCGGCAGGTAGTGCGTGGCGCGCAGGCCCAGCAGGTGGCCGCGCCCCGCGAAGCGCAGCTCGCCCAGCGCCGTGGGAATGCTGGCGCTGCGCGTGTCTGACAGCAGCGCAAAGGCGTCGAGCATGGTGCGCTGGCGGTACAGCGGCAGGCGGTAACTCAGGCCGGCCGCCGCGAACTGCCTGGGCTGTTCGGTCGCGACTTGCAGGCGCAGTTCCAGCACATCGTCGCGCCCACTGGCGTTGGCATCGCGCCAGGTCAAGCCCAGGTGCGCGCGCCCCGTGGCCGGCGTGCCGCTGTCGTCAAGCTCCAGGCCAAGCTGGTGGCGTGGCGCCGGCTCCACCGCGATCTCGGCCTCGGTCTGTTCGGGCTGCTGCCCGGGCAGCAGCACCAGGCGGGTGCGTTTGGCCGGGTTGTCATTGGCCATGCGCAACTGGGCGTCAACCCGATCCAGGCGCGGCGTCTGGCCGGCTTGCAGCGCCGGCAGGCTGGCCAGGATGCCGGCCTCGCCGAAGGCCGGGCCAGCGCCTTCCACGCGCACCGCTGACAAGCGGCCTTCAATCACCTGCAAGGTGATGACGCCGCCCGACACTTCTTGCGGCGGCAGGTACACCACCACCGCGCCATAGCCGGCGCGGGCGTATAGCGCCTGCACCTGGCCCGCCGCGCGGTGCAGTTCTTCCACCGTGCGCTGGCCAATCAAGCCTGTCAATGCGGCGCGCACCACGGCGGCGTCGAGCAGCGTCACGCCCAGCACCAGGTAATGCCGCACCTCGACCACCGGCGGCGCCGCCGGCTTGGTGCTGGGCACCAACTGGGCCGGGGGCTCCGGCACGGGCGTGGCAGCCTGTGCCAGCGCGTGTGTACTTGCGGCCGCGCCGGCCAGCGCCAGCATGGCGCCAGCCGCCACCCGTGCCGCATGGAACAGCTCGGCGGCCCAAGCGAACGCCGCGGAACCGGCTCTGCCGGGCCGCTGGCGTTGCCCATCGGCTTGCAAGCCGATGGGCGCTCGCCAGCCACTCGCCAGCGCGCAGGCGCTGCCTCGGTGCGGGCTCGCCCCCCAAGAGGGTGCTGCGCCCGGACGACAAACAGTCCCTGCGGACTGTTTCTCGCCTGCGAAGGCGTTTCGGCCTGCCTGCCGGAAGGCTGAGCCCGGACGTGAAACAGTCCCTGCGGACTGTTTCTCGCCTGCGAAGGCGTTTCGGCCTGCCTGCCGGAAGGCGCGCGAAGCGCGTAGGGGGTGGTTCATTTCATCTTTCCCGACAAAGCCTGAAGCCAATGTTGGTGGCCGTGCCCGTGTCGCCCGCTTGATCGGGTTCCATGGACTGGCGCGCCGCCACCCGCACCCGCGAGGCGCCTTGGGCAAAGGAGCCGCCGCGTGAAACATGCTGCGGCGCCGCGGCGGTCATGGGGTTGGCATCGTCGGCCACCCATTCGCTCACATTGCCCACCATGTGGTGCAGGCCGAAGTTACTGGGCTGGCCACTTCGAACCGGCCGCGCTGCGGGCGTGGCCAGGCCGTTGTCGTCGTGGTTGGCGCGGCCCACGGGCGACGCCGTGCCCCACGGGTAAGGCCCGCTGGAGCCGGCGCGTGCGGCGTATTCCCATTCCCATTCGAGCGGCAGGCGATAGCGCTGCTTTGATTCGCTGCGCGCCGTTAGCCAAGCGGCGTAGGCCTGCGCGTCGGCGCGCGAGACTTCCATCACCGGCTGGTCACCGCGAATCTTCTCGCCCGGGGCGGGATAGGGGTGTTGTGCGGCGCCGGTGAATCGTTGGCTGAAAACGAAACGGTCGAACTGCTCGAAGCTCACCTCATGACGGCCCATGTCGCAGCGAATGGGCTGGCTGAATGAGCGTTGCAGCGGCAAGAAGCCCAAGCCACAAGCCTGCCTGTCTACCGTGTCGCGTGCCGGGTCGCAGCCGAAGTCAAAGCTCGCGGTTGTGCCGGGCAGGCGCACAAACTCGGGTTCGGCGCCCAAGCCCAGTGCCCACAGCGGCAGCCGCGTGGCGTAGTTGATGGGAAAGATGTTGCCCTGCTGGAAAACGAAATAGCTGCCCACACCCAGGTAAGCCAAGGGCAATGCGACCGCGGCCACGAGCACGCCCGACTTGCTGCGGCTGAAGGCCAAATAGCGGCGCGTCGCTGCATCGGCCGCGCGTGGCAAGCGTGCGTACTGGCGCTGCTCTTTGAAGCTGGCCAGGCGGCGCCAGCGTTGCCAGAAGCCGAGCTGGCGCCACACTTGAACGTCGGCGTGCAAGCGCTGTTCGAGCTTGAGTTCGTTCAAGTGGCGCTGGATGAATTCATACAGCCGCTGCCAATGCGGCCGCACCGGCTCACCGGGCCGCCCGCTCGTGCGCAGCAGCATCTCGTGCACCAGTTCCACGTAGGCGTCGGCGCCACCATCGTTGCCGGTCACCAGCAGCGGCAAGTGTGCTGCCGGGGCCATGCCGGCTTCGCTTTGGCCTGAGAGCAAGCCGATCACCCGCGCGCCGCGTTCGCGTTCGCCCGCGCCGGCCAGCCACTCGGCTTCAGTGCGGCCCAACCGGCGGCGGAACAGCCGGTCTTCGGCGCCGACCCAGGTCATTTGGCGCAACAGTTGCATCGCGCCGGCGTCGCTGCCAAGCTGGGCCTTCACCTGCGCCAGGGCGGCATCAGCATCGCGGCTGAGCATGCCGGCCAGGCCGCCGGCCGCTTCATGGTCGCTGCGCAGCAAGCGCGTGACGGGCCCGCGCCGGTGCTGCGTGCGCCACAACGACCACAGCGCGTGCTGCACCAGCGCCAAGGCGCCGGGCTCGTTGTGCGCTTCGCCCAGAATGAGTTCGGCCACCTCGCTCACATCGACCCCCGCGCGGCGCGCTGGCTCTTCAATGCTCAGGCGCAGGCCCGACTCGGTGATGCGCGGCAGCGTGTAGACCAGGCCGCAGCGGTTGCGCGCGCGCACCAACTCGGGCACCAGCGTGTCGAGTTCAGCCAGAGCATCGGCGCGCACGGTGCCCATGATGTAAAGCGGGCAGCTCGGCGTTTGCAAGGCCATGGCCAGCAGCGCGCCAAACTGCTGCCGCTCGCCCGCATCGACACTGCTTTGCAGCAGCTCTTCCATCTGATCCACGATCAGCAGCACGCCGGTGTCGGCAACCTGGTACTTGGCGAGCAGGCCAACCAGCGCGCCGGCATCGCCGCGCAACGCCGCAAGCCGGGCCGCGGCCGGCGCCTCGGGCTGAAGCGCGTCAAACGTCGCGCCGAGTGCGCGCTCAAGCTCGGCCAGCGGCCGCGCGCCTGGCCGCAGCGGGCCCACCACGCGCCAGCAGCGCAAGCCGGTGCGCGACCACAGCGCGCCTGCGCGCAGCAGCGGCAACACGCCGGCGCGCAACAGCGAGGACTTGCCCGAACCGCTGTCGCCGCTGATCAGCGCATAGCGGCGGTGGCCCGGCGCTTGCCGATCGAATCTGCCGTCGGCCGCGGGCGCGCTGCCCAGGCCGTCGATCACCTCGTGGATTTCGCGCTTGCGGCCGAAGAACCACTGCGCATCGGTCTCTTCGAAGGTGGCCAGGCCACGGAATGGGCAATGCTGGGGTGCGAAGTGTTCTGCCGGCAGCAGCTTGCGCAGGGCATCGAGCAAGGCCGTGGGCATGGCCTGCCCGGGCTGCCAGAGAGTGACCTGGAACGCTAGCAAGCCCTGCACACGCGGATCGAGCGCCTGCGCGTCGGGCACCTCGCCCAGGCAAACCGGAAACAAACCCGGCGCGGGCAGCTTCAAGGGCAGCGCCTGGGCCTGGCGTTCAAGGAACCAGCTCACTTCGTCGAGCACAAAGCCGCGCGGGCCTTCGCGGCGCATCAAGACGATCACCGCGCGCGCCTGCGCCACCTCTTGCTTCAAGCGTTGCAGCCAGGGCTCACCGGCAATGAGGTGGACGTTGTCCATGAACACGTCCACGCCTTCATCACGCAGCCAGTCGCGCAGCTGCGTCGCCGCCGTGGCGTTTTCGCGGTTGTAGCTGAGGAAGACCATGCGCCCCACCTGCGCGGCGGCAGCCGGTGCTGAAACCGCCGTGCTTGGGCGCAGGCTCGCCGTGCCGGTCAACCCGGCGTTTTGCACCGGTGGGACCGATCTTGCCCGACCTTCGTCAATAGAGGCCATGGTGTGACGGCTGCTCAGGGCTGAACGCAAAACACCGCATGGTTGCGGCCATGCGCGCTGTGCCGCGCCGAACTGGCCTGCTACTTTGCCACCATTGCCAGATTCCCGTGCGCTTCGCTGTTAGGGGGTGGCGTTGGCCGCGGCCAATGACGTTGCGGCTGACAGATCATTCTGCGGCGCCGCGTCAGCCCCAGCATCCTTCAGGCAGTGGACGTTGCGGCGCCGGTGGGCCGGGCCCGCAGCGTTCAAACACATGCCTGAATAGGGCGCACCGCTCAGGGCATGAAGCCATCGCCGCCACGCACGTAGTGGCGCGCGCTTTGCTGCGGGTTGCGATTGACCAAGGGCCTGGCGTACATCGGGTGCGTCAGGCTGCGCACTTCATGTTCCAGGCGGAAGCACAGCTCGCGCGTCTGCGGGTCGACGATGTCGGTGAAGCGATACTGGTGCGCGTTGCTTTCTTCGCTCACCAGCGCCATTTCGGCCAGACGCCGGTGTGGGCCTGAAAAGTCGGCCACGTAGACCTGGATGTGGTGGCCGTCGTAGTGCGCGGGCACCTCGGCGGATTCTGTGAACCACAACGCCTGGCCCGCGCCGACCTGCACCCAGGCGCTGGGCGCGCCGCTGCCGGTGGCACTGAGTTTGGCGCGCGCCCGGAACACCTGGCTGTAGAAAGCGGCAATGGGCACGGCGCAGGCGTGCGGCACGAGGAATTCAATGCTGGCAATGCCCAACTGCACGCCGCCGAAGCGCGCCCCATCGGGCTCGTAGCAGCGCAGGCGGTTGCCCCAGGGGCATTGCGCTTCAACATGGTCTGCTTGTTCGGCAAAGCGAAACAAGGTGCCGCTCAAGCCCGCGCTGTGCCGGCGCAAGCGTTCCAGCAGCGCCTGGCGGCCAGGAATCACCACGTTCACCGTGCCGCGCAAGCGCTGTGCCGCGCCGGTGGGCAGGTGGAATTGCGTGCGCCCGGCGTTGACCCACATGTTGTCAACGCCGGTCTGCATGTAGGGGTCGCGCGTCAGGCCCAGCGCACTCACGTAGAACTGCGTGGCCAGGCGCTGGTCAGGCTGCGTCAGGTTGACGTGTTCCAGGTGAACGATGTTGCCGGTGTCTTCGGCACTGCGGTCAAAGGCGCTGGTCATGGCAGAACTCCCGATTCGTGGCGTCGTGGCGTCGTTGTGCGTGCCTGATGTCAGGCGTTAAGGGTCAAGGCTGGCGCTCGCCCAAAGCGATGTCCAGCATCATCGCGCGCGCCAGGCCTTGCAGGTCTTCGCGTAGCGCATCGTTGCTCACGGCCGCTGGCACCAGCAAGTGGGCCGCCACCTTGAAAGCGGCCGCGGCACTGCCGTGCGGGTTGATGATTTCGGTGTGGATGTGCTCGATGCTGATGCCGCGTTCGGCCAGCAGGCGTGCCAGCGTGCTGACGATGCCCACGCGGTCTTCGCCCACCAGTTCCAGCGACACGCCACGCTGCCCGGCCGGCGCTGCCGAGCCAGCACCTTGCGTCACCTGCACGCGCAGGCCCGGGCCTTGCAGCGCGCGCAGCGCGGCGGCCAGGGCGTCGGCGTTGTCGCGCGGCACATCGAGGTGCAGCATGCCGGCGAATTCGCCCGCCAGGTTGGACATGCGGCTGGCCGCCCAGTTGGCGCCGTGGCGCAGCGCCAGGCTTGAAAGCTGGCTCACGATGCCTGGCCGGTCAGGCCCCATGATGGTCACGACCAGCGCCGTGGTGGCGGCCGGCCGGTCTTCGGTCAGCACCACGGCCTTGCGCAACAAAGGCGCCTTGGTGGCAAAGCGCTCATCTTGTGTTTGCGACGGCAGCGCACCCTGCAAGCGCGCGTGTTGCACCACCTGCGCCAGCAGCCTCAGCCCCATGGGCGCCAGGGCGCGCTCCCACAATTCGCGCGCGCCTTCGCCGGGCAGCACGAAACACCATTCCTGCGCCGCGATGGCGCCTTTGTCCCAAGCATCGGCCAGGTGATAGACCGAGCCCCCGGCAGTGGCGTCACCTTGCAGCACCGTCCACTCCACCGCCGCAATGCCGCGGTGGCGCGGCAGCAGCGAAGGGTGATAGCCCACGCCACCCAGGCGGGCGCGCTGCAAGGCTTCGTTGCTCACGCGTGCGTGTGTGTGCGCGGCGATGATCAGCTCAGTGCCTTCGGGCACTGCCTCGCCCGGCACCAGCTTCGGGTTGGCCAGCATATGCACCGGCACGCCCAGGGCGTGCGCGGCCAGGGCCAGGCGGTCATCGGCCGCGGGCACCACCACGCCGGCGAATTCAATGCCCGGTTCACGATGCAGCGCCTGCAACACCGAGGCGCCGAAGAACCGAGAGCCGGCCAAGACACATTTCATCGCGCTGCCTTTCAAGTTAAGAACTTGCCCGCGCCGGGCGCCCAAGGGCAAGGGCCGACGAGCACGCGCGCAACGGCCCGCCATTCGCCCGGGCGGCCTTCACTCGACCACCCGATCCGCCCGCCGGGCCGCGCCAGGCTGGCCACGAAGCCAGCGGCCACGGGGTCGATGTCGTTGGCCACGGTGATGATGGGTATGCGCTGCGTGCCATGTAGCGCGGCGCGCAAACCGATCTGATGGCCCGACGCAAACACCGCGTCGCAGTTCAACCGGCCCAGTTCGGCCGCCATGCGCTGGAAGTCGACTTCGCGCGCCGGGCCGAGCCGGAACTCGATGCTCAAGTTGGTGCCTTCCACAAAGCCCAGTTCGCGCAGGCGCTGCACCATGGCCACGGCATAGGGCTCGTTCCGTTCGGTGCTGCTCAGCCAGCCCAGCCGATAGTGGCGGCCTGGCTGTTGCGCTGCCGCTGGCAGGGCCGGCCAAGCCAAGGCACACAGGGCGAGGCCGCGGCGCAGCGGGCTGTGCAGCACCGCATCGGCCGAAGAACGCTCGGTTGTCATGACGCTGCTCATTTGCATGTCGGCTTTCATGGGCCCGCAGGTTTGAGCGCTGACACGCCAAACGCCATCACCGGCTGCGCCAGCCCCTTCAGCACCAGCGGGCCCACCGGCTCGGCCAGCACCAGGTCTTCAACATGGGCCATGGCCTTGCGGTCGACCAGCACTTGGCCGCCCGCGGCCTCGCCACACAGGCGCGCGGCCATGTTGGTGACGTTGCCGATGGCGGCATAGTCCCAGCGGCCCTCAAAGCCGATAGCGCCCAGCGTGGCGTAGCCCTGGGCAATGCCGCAACCCAGGGCGAGGTCGAAGCCACGCTTGGCCCACGCCTGGGCCAGAGGCACGAAGGCCTGCTGCATCTGCAAGGCCATGCGCACCGCGGCTTCAGCGGGCTTGTCGATGGGCACGGGGTCGTTGAAGAACACCATCACCGAGTCGCCGGCAAAACGTTCCAGCGTGCCGCTGTGCGCCACCACGATCTGACCCATGGCCTGGTGATAGCTGTGCAGCAGCTCCATCACTTCTTCGGGTTCAGCCCGTTCGGTGAAGGTGGTGAAGCCACGCAAGTCGATGAACACGACGCAGATCTCGCGGCGGTGCGTCTTGAGCATTTCGTCGCCACCTTGAACCAGCAGGTCGGCCAGTTGTGGCGAAAAAAAGCGCTTCAGCCGGCCCACTTGTTCGAGTTGCCGCACGCCATCGGCCACGCGCTGTTCGAGTGACTGGTTCCACGCTTGCAGTTCGGCCTTTTGGCGCTGCACTTCGTCATACAGCGTCTTGATGCGCAACAGCGAGCGCACGCGCGCCAGCAGTTCCGCTTGAATCACCGGTTTGCTCAAAAAATCGTCTGCCCCCGCCTCCAGGCCTTTCACGCGCTCGGTGCCCGGGTCGAGTGCCGTGACCAGCACGATGGGCAGCACCGCATGCGCCGGGTCGGCGCGCAGCGTGCGGCAGACGTCATAGCCGCTCAGGCCGGGCATCATCACGTCGAGCAAGATCAGGTCGGGCGGGTGTGCCGCCACGTCTCGCAGCGCGGCTTCGCCCGACAGCGCCGTGCGCGTGCGAAAGCCCTTGGCGGTGAGCACATCGGCCAGCAAGCGCGTGTTCTTTTCCACGTCGTCAACGACGAGGATGTGTCCGCCCTGTGCTTTGGTCATGCTTTGCGGCCGTTGCTGAGCGCAAGTTCCACGGCCGCCAAAAACGTCTTCAGCGAAATCGGCTTGGCAATGAAGCCGTCGAAGCCCGAAGCCACGATGCGTTGCTGCTCGTCGGGCATGACCGAGGCCGAAACCGCCAGGCAAGGCACGGCATCGAGCGACTTGTCTTCGCGGATGCGTGCCAGCGCGGTGACGCCGCTGATGTCCGGCAACTGAATGTCCATCAAGATCAGCTCGGGGCGCTGCGCCAGGGCCAGAGCCACGCCGGTCTCGCCGTCTTCAGCCTCCAGCGTTTCATGGCCGCGGTGCTGAAGCACGTCGCGCACCAGCTTCATGTTTTTGGCGTTGTCTTCAACGATCAAAATTCTGCTCATTGGATGGCCTTCAACTCATGTTGCGGCAGCACGAAGCTGAACGTGGAGCCTTGGCCCGGCGCACTTTGCAACGTGACGCTGCCGCCGTGCAGTTCAACGAAACGTTTCACCAGTGCCAGGCCCAGGCCGGTGCCTTCGCTCTTGCGCAGCACGTCGCCACTGGCTTGGCGGAATTCCTCGAACACCAACGACTGGTCTTGCAGCGCGATGCCCACGCCCGTGTCCTGCACCTGCACGCCGGCAAATTCGCCGGTCTGGCCATTCCATTCGTTCAGCCGCCGCGCGCTCACCTTGACGCTGCCGCCATTGGGCGTGAACTTCACCGCGTTGCTCAACAGGTTCACCACCGCTTGCTTCACCTTGCGCGCATCGGCCACCCAGTCGCCCAGGTCATCGCTCACCTCTAACGTTAAGGTGAGGCCGTGGCGATGCGCACGTTCGCGCACCAGCATGGCGGAATGCTCCAACAGCAGCCCGAGGTCGAAGCAGCTTAAATCGAGCTCCATGCGGCCGGCCTCGATCTTGGACAGGTCGAGCACGTCATTGATCAGGCTCAACAAGTGCTGGCCCGATGAATGGATGTCCAGCAGGTACTCCATCTGCTTGGCGTTCACCTCGCCGAACATCTGCTCGGTGAGCACCTCGCTGAATCCGATGATGGCGTTCAGCGGCGTGCGCAGCTCGTGGCTCATGTTGGCCAGGAACTCGCTCTTGTGGCGGTTCGCGGCTTCAAGCTGGCGCGTCGTGTCTTGCAGGTCGTTGAACAGGCGCGCGTTCTCCAGTGCAATCACGGCCTGGTCGGCAAAGGTGGTGGCCAAGGCCACTTCCTTTTCGGTGAAGGCGCCCGTCGTGGCCCGCAACACGGCCAGCACGGCATGCGCCACACCGTCGCGCACCATGGGCACGAACAGGCCCGAGCGGTAGCCCAGGGCCATGGCCAGTTCGCGCATGCGCGGGAATTCTTGCGCGCCCTGCTCGGTGTCGGCCACGTTGATGATGCGCCGCTGCAGCAGCGCCGCGCCGGCCGCACTGCCCGAGTCCAGCGGCCACGGCACCAGAAAGCCGCCCTGGCGCAGGCCGGGCGTGCCATCGGTGGCGAAGGCGGTGGTTTCGATCATGTCGCCACGCGCCACCGTCACCGCCACGGCGCGGCCGGCAAACAGGCGTTGGCAGGCCTGCACGATGGCCTGGAACACCGGCGCCGTGTCGCCGGGTGAGGCGCTGATCACGCGCAACACCTCGGCGGTGGTGGTCTGGCGTTCGAGCGCCTCATTCGTTTCGTTAAACAGGCGAACGTTTTCGATCGCGATCACCGCCTGGTCGGCAAAGGTTCGCACCAGATCCTGTTGGCGCAGCGGCGTGTCACCCGGTTCGGGCCAGGCCACGGTGATCACGCCGATGGGCTCGCCATCCTTCAGCAGCGGCGCGGCCAGCAAGCGCCGCCACCCGCCCGCGGCCGCAGTCGCTTTGTCGTACTGGGTGTTGGCCCAGGCATCGGGCTCGTTGACCACCGCGCGCGTGGCGATCGCCCGCCCGGTGGCCATGGTCGGGTTCACCGGCCCGGGGTAGTGCCGCTTGGCGTCTTCGTGGGCCTGCGGCGTCCAGTTGCGCGTGGCCACCAGTTCAACGGTACGCCCGTCATAGCGAAACACCGCGGCCATCGAGGCGCCGAACAAGCGTTTCGCACTGTCGAGAATGGTCTCGAACACGGGCAGCACGCTGCCCGGTGATTGGCTGATGACCTTGAGCACTTCGCCGCTCGCGGTTTGATAGTCGAGCGACTCCTGCAACTCCGCCGTGCGCTCGTCCACCTTGCGTTCCAGCCCGCTGTATGAGGCCTTCAGCTCCTCGCTCATGCGGTTGAACTGGCCCGCCAAAACTTCCAGCTCGTCACCACTTTTCACTTCGATGTGGTGACTCAATTCGCCCGCGGCCACGCGCTCGGCGCCTTCTTGAATGGCGCGAATCGGCCGCACCAAGGTGCGCGCCAGAAAGAAGCTGGCCACCACCGACAGCCCCAAGCCCATGGCCAGCACCAGGGCCATGCGGGCCAGGGTTTCGTACAGCGGCGCAAAGGCTTCGGAGCGGGATGATTCGACAAACACCGTCCAGCCCAGGGTGGGAATGGCGGCATGCGCGGCCAGCACGCGCTCGCCGCGGGCGTTGCGCGCCTTCTCCACCATGTCGGCATCACCCGCCGCGCGCTGCGCCTTCGCGCCGATGGCCACCGCCACCTGCGGCAGCTTGGACAGATCGGTTTTCTTCAGGACCAGGCTGATGTCGGGGTGGGCGATGAGCGCGCCTTTGTCGTCGACCACATAGGCCAGGCCGGCCTCGCCGATCTTGATGCGAGACACCACTTCCCACACGAACTTCAGGTTCACATCGACCGCCGTCACGCCGCCGCCCGGGCCAGCGCGGCGCGCCACGGTCATGTAGGGTTCGGTCTCTTTGCGAAACGACACCGGGCTGTGGAACACCTTGCCGGCCATGGGCACGGTGAACAGGGGCGCGGCGGAATGGTCAGTGCCACGGCCCAGCGAATCCATCGCCAGGCGCGACACGCGCAGTTGCTCAACGCCCTTGGCGTCGATCCAGGCCACTTCGGTGATGGCGGGCGCTTGGCGCAGTAATTTGAGGTAATCAATGCGGCGCAGCTCGGCGGGGTCGGCGCTGGCATCCATGCCTGGCAGCGCAGTCCAGCTCACCTGCTGTTCGATGTCCAAAACATATTGCTCAATGCGCGTGGCCGCGGCCTGGGCTTTTTCGAACTGCAGTGCCACCAGGCTGTCTTGGTTCTCGCGGTACGAAAAGTACAGGCCCACCGCCCCGCTGGCCACCAGCAGCGAGCCCACCAAGGCGATGATGAGCAGCGTGTACTTGGGGAACAGGCCGAAGCGGCGGGTCACTCAACCACCTCGCTGGCACGCAGCAAAAATTCGTTGGAGGGACGCCTCATGGGTGCCACCCGATGGTCTGCGCCAGTGCAGCAGCTTTGACTGATGAATCAGTCTCAAGCGCTGTGGCCGGCGGCAACTTCATGCCAGCGATTCTCACCTGCCACGCGGCGCCGTTCGCAATCGTCCGACCCCCACGTCGCTGCCTTAGGCGCTACCAGCCGCGCAACCCTTCCGGCAGCCCACGGGAGTAGAAAGGAATACGCCGTGGATGCTGGCAAAAAATAACACTGAAGACAGGGCATTGAAGGCGAGCGTCCCCGCCATACAGGGAAGCACCAGCCAGCCTCGCACTCGAACGCGCGCGGTCAAAGCGGCAGCAAGCCCCTGCAAATAGTGTTTCAAGCTGAGCTTGCGCCCTTGTCTCAGGTCGAGAGCCACGTCAATCACCTTGAGTGCCAGCATGGCCGCTGAGATGGCGGCCATGAATCGAAGCAGGGGCGAGCCCGCGGCAATGAGCCACGGAGGCCAGGCGATCAACAAGCAGGCTGCGATTGGCGTGATGCGCGCGAATGGAGAGCGGCGCAGCAGAAGTGGATACGCGGCGAGGGCGATGACGTACGGGGCGAGAAACGTGAAAAGAATCAGCATGCGGCGCGCAGTCGGTGTTGGTTCTGCTGACTAACATTTGCGTTGATTCAACACTGTTTGGGTTGGGCCGCAGCTTGCCTGGGCTCCTCAATGGAACCACAGTGGTTTTTTCTCAGATGGAGAAGAAGTTGCCCACGACGCTGACCTTGAAAAACATTCCCGGAAGTTTACGTTCGCCTCAAGGCCTCAGCCGCAAGCCACCCGGCGAAGCCTGAACAGTGAGGCAATCGTCTGTCTTGAGTCGATGCTCCTTCCTGGGCGTGCCACGGTAGAAGAAGTCATTGCCAGGGCGCGTGCCATTCGAGACTGGCTACCAAAAGGCAAGTTCACCGCGAAGGACATCGACGCCTTCAAACGTGAGGGCCGCCCATGATCGTGGTTGACACGAACGTTGTCGCCTACCTCATCTACGCGCAGCCGCGCGGAGAGTTGCGCAAGCAGCTCGTGGCCTGCCTGCGCCATGGCCGCAGCACACGTATGCCGCGCACGCGCGGTGAAGACCGGCGCGGGCAGATCCCCGACATGGTCAGCATCCACGTGCGTGCGCCCGAGGTGGACGAGCGCGTGATGCCCGGCCACTGGGAAGGCGACTTCATCAAAGGAGCCGGCAACAAGTCCTCTGTAGGGGTGCTGGTCGAGCGCACGAGTCACCTGGTGCTGTTGGCAAAGATGGACGACGCCACGGCCGCCTCGGCGCTGGCGGGCTTCTCTGCCAAGCTCAATTCGATTGCCGCCCCACTGCGCAGGAGCTTCACCTACGACCAAGGCAAGGAGATGTCTCGGCACGCCGAGCTGACTGCTCAAACCGGCGTGAAGGTCTACTTCTGCGACCCGCACAGCCCCTGGCAGCGCGGCACCTGCGAGAACACCAACGGGCTCATCCGGCAGTACCTGCCCAAGGGCACCGACCTCAGCGTCTTCACTCAGGACGAACTCGACGGCATCGCCGATAGCTTGAACACCAGACCGCGCGCCACGCACAACTGGCATACCGCGCTTGAGGTGTTCGCCCGATCCCAGGCCAACTCTCGCAAGCCATCATCCTCAGTTCATTGAAACGGGTGTTGCACTTCGGACTTGAAACCGCCCATGGCCGGGAGTTGTGGTGGTTTTCGCCCGACGCCGCCCCGCCAGCCGCGCGCCTGCGCGCGGGGCAACCGTGTTGCACCCTTCAGTAGCGCCGCACCGCGCCCGCAAAAAGCA